>JAFGFK010000079.1 GCA_016931135.1 Candidatus Sumerlaeota bacterium
GCTCAACGGGAAATATATTGGTGAGCATCTGGGAAACTGGGCGCCCTTTGTTTTTCAAATCACAGATTCATATAATCCTGATGGGAAAAATGTCCTTATCATCCGGGTGGAGGAGCTGCCCCGTCACTTCAGCGCCGGGTTTCCGAGGGAACTGGGCAACTTTGCAGGTTACGATTCGCACTTCGGTGGATTGTGGCAGGATGTAACCTTATATCCCACGGGAGATATTCATATCGACAATATTTTTGTCATGCCGGGATTGGGCGCGGAAAAAGTCGACGTCAAGGCGAATATCACGGGAAGTTCAAACGCCCATGGTTCGCTTTCATGCTCCATCTATAAACCGGACGGCGCCCTTGTGGAAGAAAAAGTGAAAAACATATCATTCGAAGGATGGAACAAACCTTTTGATGTCGAGTTTTCGATGCCGGTTGTCAAGCCTGTTGCCTGGCGCCCGGATAATCCGGCTTTGTACCGGGCAGTGATTCAAGCAAGAACCGGAGAAGAGGTATCGCAAAAGGAAACGATCCGATTCGGCATGCGCGATGTTAAAACAGAAGGATCGCGGCTGTTATTGAACGGAGAACCGATTTATGTACGGGGAATGCTGCATTGGGGATATTATCCGAATCTCTTCAGCATCACGCCGAGTGAAGAACAGATTCGCAGGGAGTTCCAGGATTTGCGCGCCTGCGGGTTTAACCTCGTAAAGGTGTGCCTGTTTATTTTCCCCCGACGGTTTTATGAAATCGCAGATGAAACCGGCATGTTGATCTGGGAGGAATATCCCACGTGGATGACGATTCCCAAACCGGGAGACAGCAGGATGCGCGAAGTCATGAGGAGGGAATATTCCGAGTGGTTTCGTTTCGACAGGAATTTTCCCTCCATCATCCTGCGCAGCCTGACATGCGAGGCTCAAAACTATGATGAAGAGTTTCTATCGAGTCTTTATCAACTGGGAAAGGAAATGACGAATGGTTCTGTCATGGCGGATAACAGCGGATTCCTGAATCATACAATAACCGATTGGTATGACATGCACAGTTACCGCGAACTGCATGATCATTATGGAACTATGGATTGGATTGCCAAAACAGTAAGGGAAAAGCCGGAGATCAAACCATTTATAACGGGTGAGGATATGGATTTCGATACATATAGGGATATGCAATCCATACGCAGCGCATTTTTGGGGAGCGGAGAAATTCCCTGGTGGCTGGCAAACAACAATTTCAAGGAACAGGAAAAGTTTGAAGAAGGAATAAAGAAGGAGATAAACGCTGATGCTCCAGGCATGATGGTTAGGATGCAAAAGAGGCGCGCCTTGTCCGTACGGCAGGCGCTTTTCGGGGAATACAGGCGCCACGAGGAATTTGCGGGGTATGTGATGACCAGTATCCGCGATAATCCCTACACCAGGCCCGGGTTTTATGATGATCTCATGAATCCGAAATGGAGCCCGGAGGAATGGACCCGCTTCAATGCGGATCGGGTTTTGATTTTCCGCGCCCATGGGAATGATTCATCTACGCCTGCCGAATCTTCAGAACAGCCGCGTCATTCTTTTTGTTTCATGGCTGATGAAGATATTCGATTCAGGATATATTTTTCCAATTACGGGGCAAATCTCGAAGGCGGGGAATTAAAATGGCGTCTTGTCAACATGGACAAGACAATCCTTGTAAAAGGCAGCATGAGAGTGGGCGCCAAAAGAGGAGAGCTGAAGGCATTGCCGGATTTCTCCATCGCGCTTCCGCAGAATATTATCGGGACACAGGCGCCGCTTCAATGCCGTTTTGAAACCGAGATCGGGGAGGGAGAAACGATAACGCGCAATGACGTGCCGGTATGGATATTCCCTTCCAGGGGAAATGCAGCCATTGGAAAAGGGATTGCCGTTTACATCTATTCCCCCAAAGGGAGCGATGACTATGCAGGCGTATTTCCGGGTTTGCGGGGGGAAACTGTCACACCGGTAACCGGGGAAGACAAATGGAAACTTTCCCGATCCGGAGAGAAAATATCCTTTGATCCTGGAACCAAAGCGATCCTTCTTACAGATCATCTGGATGAACCTGTAAAAACGGCGCTCCGCAAAGGGGCAAAAGTTTTATATATTCCCTGTGAAGAAAGCGGGAAAGACATCCCGCGATACGATTATGAGATTTTCTGGCGCGAGTCTGTTATCTGGCTGCCTCCGGAGCATCCGTTGTGGGGAGACTTCCCGCATCAGGGATTTGTCGATTTGCAATTCCTGGATATGACATGCAAAAGTCCTTTCAACGCGGAAGGATTCAGGGATGGGATTCGCCCGCTCATCTGGGGTTTCAATCCCAGGATACCCGGATACCGGATACGGGATTATGTTTTTGAATCAGCCGTTGGAGAAGGAAAAATTCTTGCCTGCGCATTGAATCTTTTCGGGGAGAGAAATCCGGCTGGCGAATATTTCCTGAAATGCCTGCTTCAATATGCTGCGAGCGGCGATTTCGATCCGAAAAGAAATCCGGGAGAACATCCCCTGGAACGATTATCAGGAATCAGGGAATGAAAAGAAATATTCAACCGCGGGGAACTCGGGGTTGATGGGATTATTTAAATACATGTTTAAGTATGACAGTAAAGGAGTCTGAGAAAAAATGAACATAGACATTATTGATGCGCTCATAGTCATCCTTTACCTTCTGGCGGTGGTGCTGATAGGATTTTTAATCCGCAAACAGGCGACGAAAAAGCTGGATTCCTTCTTTCTGGCGGATCGGAATATCCCCTGGTGGATTCTCGGATTATCCGGATGTTCCAGTTATATTGACATAGGAGGAACCATGGCGATTGTGGGGGTAGTCGCCTGCCTGGGGATGAAATCGGTTTGGGTGACGCATATAGCCTGGGGATTTTTCATGATGGCGATCTACATGGCGTTTCAGGCAAAATGGATCAGGAGGAGCGGGGTGATGACATTTGCGGAGTGGAATCGAATCCGCTATGGAGACACCCGGGAAGCCGAGGCTGCGCGCCTGGCAGCAGCCCTGTTTGTTTTTATCCTGATGACGTGCAACCTGGCGTATATCGCCGTTGGGATCGGCAAATTTGCAGAGGAATTTTTCCCCTTTCTCCCCGCATGGTCATCCACGATCATTATTTTCATCATGGTGGGATTGTATGTAACGATGGGGGGATTTCTGGGGGTTGTTTTAACGGATGTTTTGCAGACATTGCTGATAGCGATAGGCGCCTGTTTCCTGGGATATCTGGCGTTCCAACAGGGGGATGTGGAACAATTGCTCGCTTTGAAAGCCCCGGAATGGGGTTCGCTTGTTCCCAGTTGGAGACTCTGGGAAGGCTATACGCAGAGCGTTCCGGAAAGTTATGCTCACTTTGAAAAACTCGGTCCTTTTCTCCTGGCGGGATTTTTCTGGCTGATATTCAGAATCCTGTCCGGACCGAATGTGTGGGATTTCCAGTTTTTCCTCACGGCGAAAAGTTCGAGGGACGCTTCGCTGGCTGCGGGATTGTGGACAGTCGGATTTACGCTCCGGTGGATTCTGGTATTTTCATTCCTGGTTCTTGGCGTAAGCCTCATTGCAGGGGGAAACGGGTCGTCTTTCGATATTGAAAAAATCATGCCATTGGTTCTGTTGAAACTGCCGATAGGCATTCGCGGTCTTTTTCTGGCGGTGTTTCTTGCGGTTTTGATGTCCACTTTGGATGCTGCGATCAACGTAACGAGTTCCGTGGTTGTGAACGATTTTTTGAAAAGATATTTTTCCAGAAAGATGACGGACAGGCAACTCGTGCGCGCGGGTCAGATTGCGAGTATCGCCGTCCTTTTGTTTGCTTTTGTTCTCAGTCTATTCTTCGAAGATCTCGTAACCGTATGGGAGTTTGTCATTTTTGTCGTGGTTACCATGATCCTGGTTCCCGCGACTTTTCGATGGCACTGGTGGCGGTTCAGCGCAAAAGCCTTTGTTATCGGAATGGTATCCAGCGCCCTTTTCATTCTTTCTCAGAAAATATTTCTGGGAAAAATTTCCGCAAGCGCATCCCTGGCGTTGAATGTGTTGGGGAGTTTGATTCTGACGACCATTGCGGGATTTCTGACAAAACTTCCTGATATGGACACCCTGGTCAATTTTTACGTGAAAATCCGCCCCTTTGGATTCTGGGGTCCGGTACGGCGCGAGGCGGTTTCAAGAGGACTGGTCCCCCAAAAAGACTATACCGGTTTGTTGGATATCATGAATGGTTTTTTAACTGTATTCTTTCAACTGTGCCTTTGCCTTGTGACCTTTTACGCCTTTCTCAGGCAATGGAACAAGTTTCAACTATCCTTACTGGGATTGATCGCTTCAATAATTTTTTTGTATTTCACATGGTATAAAACATTGCCTCCAAAAACGGAAAATATCTGAAACAGGCGGGAACTGATCCGCTTGTGAATGGAGGAAGGGAAAAGATGAATTCTGAACCCCTGTACATGAAGGTTCGAAATTATGTTCTCAAACTGATTACAGACAAGGCGCTTTCGGAAGGAGACAAGATTCCTTCGGAAAGCGAGCTGGTGAAACTATGCGGCGTGAGCACAATCACGGTCAAACGGGCTTTGCTTGAATTGCAGAACGAAGGGCTGATCTACAGCAAAAAGGGGATCGGCAGTTTCGTGGGAAAGCAAAGCAAAAATAAAGTACTGGGAGTCATCTTGCAGGATATAAGAAACTCCGTATTTGCGGAGATGATTCACGGGATCGAATCCGAAGCCATTCAGAATGGCTTTAACACCGTGATTGGAAACAACGAGAATGATTATGGAAAACTCATGAACTATGTTGACCAGTTTCTATCGAGCGATGTGGCGGGAATCATCCTTGCCCCCCTCCAGGATAATTATGAGGTTCTGAAAAATATCCGCATTGCCAGAAGTATTCTCAATGAGGGAGTCCCCCTTGTTTTAATCGATCGAAATCTACAGGGAATTGGTGTGGATTACGTGGGAACCAATAATGTCGAGGCTGCGCAGCAGTTGACCGCGCACCTGATTGATAACGGATGCAGAAGGATTGCCTTTATCTCCGATCCTGTATGTTCCACCAATGAAGAGCGGATCAAGGGTTATAAAATGACGCTCCGGGAAAGAGGAATTGAAACAGATAATAAACTTATTTTCATAAGCGATCTCCAGGGAAAAGAAGCCGGAGAGGAATCAGCGCGCAAACTCCTTCAAATAAAACCATTGCCGGATGGGATATTCGCCATTAATGACTGGGTGGCTTACGGCGCGATGGAATTCCTGCTTCAACAGGGAATACGGATACCGCGGGATATTGCCATGGTGGGATTTGACAATGTGGCGATAGCTCATGAAACGCCCGTATCGCTGACGACCATGGAACAGCCCTCTGGCGAGATCGGAAAACAGGCAGCAAGGGCGCTGTTTGAAAGGATCGAAAATCC
>JAFGFK010000080.1 GCA_016931135.1 Candidatus Sumerlaeota bacterium
CTGTTTGACTGAATCCACCTCCCCCCTTTACGCCCCGAAACCATTCTCTATTTAAATAGAGATTTTCTAAATTAATAGACATTCATTTTTAAAAATTTTCAAGCGTTGAATGAAATAAAAGCACTCATGCTCAGGGAGCGCTTTTGGGGAGGCTTTCAGAATTTTTTATATAGGGGTAAAGAAGCTCCGCCATAACCTTGCAACCATTGGGCGAGAAGTGGTCGTAGTCAAGATAGATATCCTCGAGACTGTAGTTTCTTTCCTTCATGATTTTTCCCAGGTCGCCTCTCATATCAATAGCCCGGATATCAAGTGAAGAGCATATATCAAGGAAAGCCTGTTGCAATCTGGCGTGATCATGCCATTTTTGAATATCGGACTCCACATACTGAAACCTGAAGGGCAGGATGAACACGGTAAATTTGATATTATTTTGCTTCATTAATTCCGCGATGTCTTTAATATAATGATGGCATATGAGTTTTTGTTTTTCAAATTTAACCGGATCGGTGAGAAGACCCAGGAGGTGCTTGTGAACAAACTCCGCGATCTCTTCATCATTTTTGGGTGGATTAGATGAATCTTTGATGTGATTGATATTCAATAGTCCCGAATAACATTTGAACCACCACTTGAGACGATTCCAACGCGTCACAGGTTGAACGACGCATCTGGGATCTTCTGGGGAATGGGTAAGTCTGCAACTCCGGGAAAAACATAAATCGTTCAGGCAGAATCCGAAAATCACTTCATCAGGTTTCAGTGAAACAATCTCCCTGGCATAATATACCTGATGATGGAGTTCGTAAGCCATGACGCCTGCATTCATTATGGAATGGGTATCTTTTAATAAAAACTCAAGGTGATATGGTATGGTTTGATCCTTCTCGATTCCATGACCATATACGACGCTGTCTCCCATGAAAATAATGCAGCGTTTCGAGATGGCGTCATTGTGTGAGGGATCGGATACATTATCCCACACTGGTTTAAAGTACAAACGATCATGCTCAGGAAGGCACTGGTAAAAACGTATGGGATCCAGTTCTGTCATTCCAAATAATGGTGGAAAAATGACTTTGATTCCCACAAGGGCATCTATGCATAAAAGGAGAAAAAAAAGGAAATTCATGGCAAAAAGAAAGCCGTAGAGCCTGGGCCGTTTCTTCAAATATTCTCCCCATCTTAAATGATTAGCCAGGAGAAAAAGTACTGTATAAAATAAACCAAGAAACAGGAATATAGCCATGAAAACATGGATACGTTTGATTGTATGAGGCAAAAAAGATTTATCAGGACTTAATAGAATTAAAACCTTGGTATTGAAAAGAATAGGTATGAGTAAAAATAATATACCCGGTAACAATGCGATGAAAAGAGAGCCAGAGGCTCTGATCCTTGGAATGTTGTTATTTTTTCCCATGGTTTTATTACTTTTCCCACAAAAGAATCATGCATATTGGCTAAGGCATCCATTCTTTTGATTCAAGTGTAAAATCCATCTGTATTTCAGAATAAACCACAATCCTATCAAATAACAATCAACAATTATCGATTTTCATTCCATAAGGCACATTTCTTGCCCTACATATTCCCATAAGTCTTTATGCAAAAGAAAAGGCTTTACAACGCAAATGTATATTAATATGAAGGATTTATGTTATTGCTCTTTAATTACAGAGAACATAAAGAATAGTAAGAAATGTATGATTTTTAAACACGCCAGTCGGATTTTCGGTCAGTTCGGTATATGGATTCTGACGTTGATTATTGCTGGTTGTACATCAACGCAGATCAGCATCCATCGCCTCGAGCCGCCCAAGTATCCTATCGAGGGAGGGAAAATCCTTGCGGTCGTGAATTTCAAATCCCCGGATTACGCTTATGACGCCGGCGAAATCTTTGCCAGCTCCTTTGTCTCCAGGCTCGCGCCCACCAGGTATTATAACCTCATGGAACGCTCCCACATGGATCAGATCATGGCGGAACACCGCCTCGCACAAACCGAATACGCGGATCCAAACAAAGCGATCGAACTCGGCAAAATCCTGAATGCGGATTACATCATTACAGGCGAGGTCAACGCCTTCAGCGTTGAGGACATCAATACCATCGAACGGGAGGAACGTTCGCGGATTGTCGGATATTACCAGGATCGCCGTGGGGTAAGGCAACCGCGTATCCAGACCTATTTTGTCGATGTTCCCGTCAAAATCCGCGAGGCGACCGTTTCCGCTTCCTTTCGCATGGTGAATGTGGAAACAAGCAGGATCATTGTGGGGGAATCCAAAACCTTGAACAGCAAAAAAAGGGGGTATGGGTCCGATGGCATCGCATCGCTTCCCTCAAGAGACAGCCTCCTGACAGGCCTCACGGATCAGATCACCGATTACTTCACTACATTGATCGCGCCGCATCCGGCGCAGGATACGCGAAAACTGGAAAAAGGAAAGACGCCAAAAAGCAAAGACGGATACCGCCTTGCGAGAAGCGGCTTGTGGGAAGAGGCGACCGCAGCCTGGGAGGAAGCGCTCGGAATGCGTTCCGATGATCCGGCGCCTTATAACAATCTGGGAGTATCCGCCGAGAGGAGCGGAGATTATGAAAAGGCGTGCGATTATTATTCCCAGGCGCTTTCCCTGGAACCAAAGAACGAATTATACATGAAACACTTGAAAAACGCAAAACAGTTGAGGGATTTATATAACCGTCCTTATAAAGAATAAAAAAAGGAGATATAAAAATGAATCAGGCGGTCAGATCTTTTTCCATGTTCCATACGGATGTCGTTTCCTCCCGTTCCTTACGCATTTTTCTGGGATGCGCCTCATTGACGGTTCTCATGTCGCTTGGCGCTGTAGCGAGGATGCCGCTTTTCTTCACTCCCGTTCCCCTGACGCTTCAGACTTTTTTTCTTGTTTACGGCGCCCTGGCGCTGCGCAGGCGTTCTCTTTTCAGTATCATGGGTTACCTGATTCTGGGCGCCGCAGGTTTGCCCGTATTCACTAATTTCGCTTATGGACCCGCTGCGCTCATGGGACCCACAGCCGGTTATCTCTTCGGCTTCCTTTTGTGCGCCCTGATACTAAGTTTCCTCGTTTCCGATCGCCCTGAAATAAATGTAAAAAGGGATGCGGCGGTTTTATTGCTCGGAATGCTTTCCTGTCTCATCCCGGGAATGCTGTGGCTTAAGATATTGACAGGCATGAATTTCAAAACCGCATTTTTGACCGGTTTTCTTCCTTTTGTCGCAGGCGACATTGCCAAGATCTCTCTCGCTTATATTCTTTACCGAAAAACCCGCCTGCGCCTTCAAAAACTCTTCTGAAAAGGAGTACGCCCCATTATTCTGAAAAGGTGAGTTATGAAAAAAAAGTTCAAGGAAATCCACGTGGTTTCCAATACCCACTGGGATCGTGAATTCCGCTTTCCCTTTCAACGCACACGCATGATGCTCGTTAAAATGGTGGATTATCTCCTCGACCTTCTGGAAAAGAATCCGGAATACGCCTCCTACGCCATGGATTCCCACTCCATTCTGATCGAGGATTACCTGGAAGCGCGTCCGGAGGCGCGCCCCAGAATTGCAAAACTGGTCAAACAGCGCCGCCTCTTCATGGGCCCCTGGTACACTCTCCCTGATATCCCCAATATCAGCCAGGAATCCATCGTTCGCAATCTCCTTTACGGACATAAGGTTTCCGACTCTTTCGGACATACCATGAAGGTGGGATACACGCCCTGTTCCTGGGGGCAGACAGGGCAACTTCCTCAGATTTACGCAGGATTCGGCATCGATACGATTCTTTTCTACCGGGGAATCAGCCCCCATGAATGCACGAGCGAATTCTTATGGGAAGGCGCTGATGGGACCCGGGCTCTTGCGCATCGCTTCGCCCTTTTTGCGCGCTATAATTACTATTATTTCGTCTTCCGCAAAATTACATACGGACTCGATGTTCACCAGCGCGAGTGGCGCTGGGGGGAGCACGGCGAAACGCCCTTCAAAACAGCAGACGCCTCTTCCGTATATTCCACCATAGAACTTCTGGAGCCGGAGGAAAGATATATCAAAAAGAACCTGAAGCCTGCGCTTGAAGGTATGCTCGAGATCGAAGGGGGGCATTACTTCGGTCCCTATTTCCTCGCCATGCATGGACATGACATCTCCTGGCCTCATCCCCTGGAACCCAAAGTATTGAAAGACGCCCAAAAGGCGCTTCCGGATACAAAGGTGATACACAGCAACCTCGAAGATTACATGAACCTTTTGAAGAAAAAACTCGATCTTTCCATGTTGCCGGTTCTGAAAGGGGAGAGGAGAACCAACCTGAAGGATGGATATTCCACGTATCTTTTGCCCGGAACATTGAGCGCCCGAACGCTACTCAAGAAGGAAAATTTCCAAACAGAAAACGCCCTTGTTTACCTGGCGGAACCCGCTTCTGTTTTCGGCGCCATGATCGGCGAACCTTATCCGGAAAAATACCTCGATCTGGCGTGGCGGAACCTGCTTTGCACCCATACGCATGATGCCAATGCAGGTTGCGCGCCGGATGAAATCATCGAGGATGTGCGTTTCCACCTTCGCCAGGCAAGGCAGACAGGCGAAAGCCTTGCCAGAGATAC
>JAFGFK010000081.1 GCA_016931135.1 Candidatus Sumerlaeota bacterium
GAAAGGGTTTGGTATGCTGATAATGCCTTTTCCCCAATTTCTCCAGCCCTATCAATCTGAGACAGGTTCCAATGCAAAGGGTCCGATTGATAAGATAAGAGGTTTGATAAATTGGATAGGACATTTTTCAGGTAAAACCTTTGATTCGTTATCTTGTGGCGGTATCGCGAGCTTCTTTCCGCCCGGTCATAATAAGAGACAATTACATAAACGCCCAACAAACTCATCAAAGAAATAGTATCCCATTGGAGAAAATCTCTATCGCCTTCTTTGCCCTCATCTTTGAAGATTGGTATAATGGTTACTTTTTTCCCCTGAAAACCCAGGGTATCATACATTCTTGCATAAGGATACGACCTTGTCCGCTTTGCCGAAACCCACCAGCTTACGGCCAATTGTCTGGTTTTGGAAAATTCAAGAATGAAAGACGAGTCGTGCTTAAAAGCGCTATCCATATCCTTTATATTGTATATGGGTAATTCCCTGCATAAAAAAGGGGTGTATTTTATCCCGGTTATCTTAGCTGACACATCCATATTTCTCGTCTTCTCTAATAACGCTCTCGAAGGTATCACCCTGATTGAATAACTCGGATTGACCATTGAAGCCCACTTTCTGCTCAATAGTTTGAAGCAAGGATTTCTTGATTTCAACGCCAATGCTGTTTCTGCCCAGTTCTCTTGAGACTTTCATGGTCGTCCCGCTTCCGCAGAACGGATCAAGAATGGTTTCTCCCCTATATGAAAATAATTTGATACATCGGTAAGCCAACTCATCGGGAAAAGCTGCTATCCCTTTTTCAACCGGGGAATTTGGCAATACATTCACCATATCCCATAAAGTCATAAACCATTTATTATCCTGGAATTCCTTTATATTAATCTTTGAAGCGTCTCTAATTTCTTTTGATATGGATTTATAATCAAATTTCCCTTTTTGAAAAATTATGATGCTCTCCAGAAGATTATCAGGATAGTAATACATCGGATACGGATTTTGCAGCATAACGCCGCTTCGTCTGCTTATTCTTAAATACCCCTCGGGTTTCTTCCATATAATCCTGTCCCTGTACCTGAAACCTGCATCAATAAAGATTCTGGTGGCATCCGCAACGATCGGGTACTTTTCCCCATCTACAAGCATATCATCAATATTCAGAACAAAAATCCTGCCATTTTGAAGAACTCGGAAAGATTCGTCAGCAACGCTTCTGAGAACCCCCAGGTACAATTCGTAACTTTTATAAAGTCCATTATAATCAAAGGGAGCGTTAAAATAAGGGGGGGAGGTAACTATTAAATGAACTTCTTCATCGTTTATTTCTTTCATACTCATGCAATTGCCGATTATCAGCTTATGATGCGTGCTCATTCAATGCGTCCTTTTTATTTAAATTCCATGCAATAGTTCTCGTAAATATAAAAACTTACCAGAGAATAAAGCCATTATATTCATGGATGCAAACCACAGATGTAAAGGCAAGTCAAGTAAATGATCAGAAGAGATTGGGTATTGTTAACCACGAAACCACAGGATAATTTTCACGAATCTGTATTTCCTGCGTTTATAGAGATTTTCCTCTGGATTTGATATTTACTACTTGAATCCAAATTTAATAGTTCATAGAGATATTCCAATAAATACTGGAGACAAAATTATGGAAAAACGGGATATCGTATTGTTTTTGGGAGCGGGATTTTCTCATTATGCCGGTTTCCCCATAATGAAAGAATTCGGAGTCGTATCGAGAAAGGAATTTAAAGATTTAAAAAACCCCAAGGAAAAACGAAAAAAAGCTATCGATATTCTTCTTCCTGCCGGAAGAATTTTTGAGGAATTTCAGAAATACTGCAGTAATGCCAAAAATCCTATAAACATTGATACAGACAACATGGAGGATATCTTTTGTATTGCCGAAGCTATGAAGGAATGTGATATAGAAAAGATTCCCGAAATGAAAAATGAAAAAGGAGAAATTTTGACTGTTGAGGAGTTAATCAAAAAAATAAAATTATGGTTATGGAAGATATTTCAGAGATTACCCCCATATGATGATGATGAGAAAAAACCTGATTCTCTTAAGTCCCCTCCTTATAAGAAATTCTTCCAGTTAATCAAAGAAAGAGATTTATCACATAGAATTACCGCAATTACAACGAATTATGATCTGGTATTTGAGTATTTTGCCTGGGATGCCGGGATTCCATGTAAATATCCTTTTGAATATAATCCTTTGATACTCAGGCATGATAAGGATGAGAAAGGATCGGAAATTTATCAAGAGTATCTATCAGATGATAAATCAGCGCCTTTTTTATGTAAATTACATGGAAGTATAAATTATTTCAGTAAAGATAAGGAGAATATTTACGTAACCCAAAATATCTTCGAAGAAGGACAAGGTTGGGGAAAATCAAGAGTCCCAAAACGGGATCCAAAGACAAAAGGAAAGCCGGCAATCCTTTTACTCGATGCAATATGGCATATCACTGAAAATATAGACAATAAATTGGTACCGGCGATAATTCCCCCTACATACTCAAAATTGACTGGGTATCCCTGGTTGAGAAAGATATGGAATACGGCATTTAACGCAATTCAAAACGCTGAAAAATTGATATTCATCGGATATAGCTTTCCCGAAAGCGACGGCTTTATGAAAGCTTTGTTTCGGGGTGCATTTGCTCATCGTAAAAACTCGAATCCTCCCAAAATCTTTGTGTTGGATCCTCTTGCAACAAAAGAAGATACCATAGGAAAGATATTTAAATTATTGGATGAGAAAATTACATTCCTTCCCTTTCAATTCGAGCAAATCGAGAAAGAATGGTTGTTCGATTCGTTTTTGTCTTAATCCTTTAATACCAATTTTTCGCCGGAGATGAGGAATTTGCCTTTTAAAATCCGGGCGCCGGTTTGTTTTTCATATTTTTCCGCGGGATGGCAACCGCCAACTGAAATCTCGAACTCGCCAGGTTCCACCACCCACTGGTTATCGTAATCGAAGAATGCAAGTTGATCCGGTTTGATCCTGAACTCCAGAACCTTTTCCTGGTTCGGTTTCAGATGAATCCTCCGGAATCCAGCCAGCTGGAGGATCGGAACAGGCGCTGATGCCTTGAGATCGGAGATATAAAGTTGCGCCACTTCATCGCCTGCGGTTTTGCCGATATTTTTCACCCGAACGCTGATCGCGATCTCCCCGCCCGTTTTGATCTTTTTCGGTTGGATATTGAGTTCTGAATATTTGAATCTGGTAAATGACAACCCATATCCAAAGGGATAAAGTGGCTCTTTTTTCATGTAACGATAGGTTCTTCCCCTCATGTTGTAGTTTTCAAAGGGGGGAACCTGATCGATGGATTTGCAAAACGTGATCGGAAGCCTTCCGCCGGGATTGTAATCACCGAAAATGACATCGGCAACGGCTGTTCCACCCTCTTCGCCGGGATACCACGCCTCAAGGATGGCGGGGATGTTCTTGTCCACCCAGTTAATGGAAAGCGGGCTTCCATTAATAAGAACCAGCACAATGGGTTTTCCTGTTTTGTGAAGCATTTTCAGGAGCTTTTCCTGAATGTCCGGCAGATTCAGATTCTTTTTGTCATAAGTTTCGCCTTCCGTTTCCTGGGAGATGCCCATCACGGCAATCACGACGTCAGCATGTTTGGCGACATCAACCGCCTGCTTCATGGGATTGACATCAGGCGGAATCCAGACGAGTTTTGCGGAAGCCTGATAAGCATTTTCATAATATTCCATTTTGATGGAACAGGGACGGTTTGCAAAAAGGAGGACATCTTTGAAATGAGTTTGAGGCGCATGATCATGCCAATCGTCCACCATCGGTTCTTCATTGAGATAAAGCCTCGAACCGTCGTCTGTGGTAGCGCCGATCCTGTAAATGCCTGTTTTTGGGGGGATCAATATTCCCGTCCAGCGCGCCGAGAA
>JAFGFK010000082.1 GCA_016931135.1 Candidatus Sumerlaeota bacterium
ATTTGGGTTTTAAAATAAATTTAAGGAATTAGAAGAAACGCGCCTTTTTTTTGCCTTTAATTATGCAATAGGTCTATTATTTATACGGTGATCATGCGGAGAGACCTCGATCATGTCGTGGGAATCATACAAAATTTCAATCCGCGCGCCTTTTATTCGATCGAGGATGTGAGATTTGTCAGTGAAGGGGTCTTTCCCATGAAAAACACGATGGAAAAGAGTTTTCTCGATGTTTTGAAAACCTTCCGAATAGGAAGATAACCTGAACAATATCTTTTCTTCATTTGATTCCTCGGGCTGCGCAAGGGCGCTGACATCCGATCAAAAATATGAGATTACTTCATAAATGCGCTCATGGCGTCTTTTGTGATCCGGGCTTCGTTCAGATTTTTCAAGTTGATGAAGATTTCCCCGATTTCGTTTCCCTTTTCGAACGCCTCATTAGGTTCTGTTTTATGAATAATGTCTTCCAGGACATGAACGTATTGATGCAAAGGAGCCGTCACCCGGGAATAAAGCAATAGATCTTCCGGCACGGATGTCTCGGCGAGTAGTCTTGAGAGTTTTTCTTTGGACTTTTGAATATGTTTTTCAAACTCTTCGGTGTCGATGGATAGAGTCCCTATCAAGGTCTCCTTGAGTTTTTGAAGAATATCGTCTTCTCCTATCCGCTCCTTATCCCAGGCAAGATCGCCATAAAGGTCGTATATTGTTTTGTATTCGCCGTATAGTTTTTTATCAAGGCGTGCGGTGAGAATATCCTCCCTTTTTGCGGCGAGGACCATGTTTTCACTTTCCAACCGGTTGCGGAGCAGCGCCAGTTTTTTATGGAAATCGATCAGGGGGTATTTTTGCGCGTTTTCATCTTGTCTTCTTTTCGATAAGAACTCAAGGGGAAATCGACATTGTACCGTTTCTTGTAATAACCCGTTTCCCTGCAGAAGGCGTCGAATTGTTCGAAGGTGATTTCGTATTTGCTGATCCAGAAATCCTGAATCTGCGCTCCGACAGAGGCAATATCCTTGGATTCGTCCCTCAGCGTAACGTAATGAAATAAAGATAAAAATAATCCGCTCAATTCCAGAATGCCGCTCAATGCGCCTTCGAGATATTGCTTTGTTTCTCTGATGAGTCTTTCGATTTGGTACGCCAGGACCCCTTACCATGTCGTGCGCCAGGAAGACCGATCGGCGCAAAGAGGCGCTATGGCGTTTTGTCATTAGACGCTCCCGGAACCGACTCCCTGTAAGGTTTTCCTTTTTTATACAATTTTATTCTCTCCAGGATATCATTCATTAAGTCATTTATGTTATGCGATTTGGCTGAAAGATACGCCTTTTCGGCTGTTTTTACGGCGTCTTCAAATTTTCCGGCTTCAGCGTAAGCCGCGGCTAATGTATCCAGAACTATTGCTTGGTTATCATTTGAAAGCTGATTGGCTTTTTCAGCCAGCCGTATGGCTTCTTCCACATTTCGCATGGAATCTTCTTCGTTTGTCGCGAGAATCCAGGCTATATGGGTCAATATCTGAATATTATCGGGCTGAAGCCTCCGGATTTGCCGGTAGTTCTTCAACGCCTCTTCTATATTTCCCTGTTGTTCCAGAGCATAGGCAAGATTATATCTTGCGTCTATAAAGTCCGGATTGATTTCCAGTGACTTGTAATAACCTTTTTTTGCCTGTTCAAATTTTCCCTGAATCATATCAATATTCGCTATTTCATATAAAACGTCCGCATTCTGGGAATTAACCTTCAGGGCGCGTAAATAATGCCTCTTTGCGTCATCGAGATTGTTTTGTTCTTTGAATGCGTTTCCCATAAACAGGTTTGCTTCGAAGTGATTCGGATTTAACCGCAGGACGCTTGAATAGTCGCTCATGGCTTCTTTTATTCCGCCTTGCGTTTCATAGGCGACGCCTCTGTAGAAGTAAGCGTCTATATTGTCCGGATCGATCTTCAATGATTCGGAATAATGATGAACGCCTTGATCGAACTTATGATCTTTTACCAGGATCAATCCCAGATTATAATGAGCCTTTGCGAAATTCGGTTTCACTTCCGTGGCTTTGGAAAAATAATGGATGGCTTTCTTTATATCCCCCAACTGTTCATTAATAACCCCGAGGTTATTCAAGGTTTTATAATCTTGGGGGTTGATTTCGAGGGCTTTTAAATACTCCTTGAGAGATTGATCGAGATTTCCCTCTATTTTGTAAATATTGCCGAGATTGTTATAGGGGTCCGTTTGATCAGATTTGAGTTTTATCGCTTGCGCGGCATGATAGCGAGCCTCCGGAAGTTTTCCCTCCTCGATCAAATGCGTCGATAGATTGATATGAGCGATCCAGGCGTTTGGATTCTTTGCCAGGGTGTCTCTCCATAGCGTTCCCATATCTCTGTAAATATGGCTCTGTTTCCAGGTGAGAAATCCCGATAAAAACAAAACCAGCGCCCAGAATATAATGAGATATCCGTCTTTTCCGTTGCCGCTTTTTAATAAACTTATTCTCAACAAGTAAGAAACGGAAGTCGTATATAATACAATCAAGCCGATGCTGGCGAGATACTGAAAATGATCCGCCACAAAGGAAAACTGCATCGGATAGATATCAAAAAAGCCTAATGCCGGCATTAATGTGATGGAAAAAAATAAAATAGCGACGAAAGGACCTTTATAAAGGTATTTTCTCATTATCCAGAGGATGGAAACAACGGCGATAACGCCTGATGGGAAAATATATTGCCAGAGGGCTCCGGCATTGATCTCCCATCGGGGATAAATGAAGGTTAGTTTATAGGGAAAAAGAATCCTGCACGCGTAAAACCATAACGCTCTTCCGGCAATCAGACAACGTTCTATAATGGAAATATCCCATTCAACCCCCTGGGCTCCCACATGATGTTTTTCCATCCAGACAGTTATTAACCCCATACATAATCCAACGCCAAAAAAAGGGATCAAAAAATATACGTCCTTTTTATAAATACCGTCATTTTTCCACCAGATCAGAAGAAGAATCGCAGCAGGCAATGAAACGACGACGGTTTTACTGAATAAGGCGAAGAGATAAAAAATCAACGCCAGAACATAATATCTTATATCCGGGCGCGCTTTCTCTTTTTGACTCGATATCCGCTTAGCGTAAGGCTCGTTCAATCCCGAGAAACGGATATAACATAAAAGGGCGGAGAGATAAAAGAATCCGGAAAGAACGTTCTTTCGCTCCGTTATCCAGGCTACCGACTCGACATGAACCGGATGTAAGGCGAATAGAGCCGCAGGGATCCAGGCTAACTCTAATCCCAGCTTTCTCAAGATCAACCACAACAGAATCGCATTGGCGCTGTGAAGGAGAATATTGACCAGATGATAGCCAAGGGGATTTAATTTCCAAAGATGATATTCCATCCAGAAACTGGTATGAACCAGGGGATAATATTGATGAGTCGCGCCAAACTCGAACCAGATTTTTCTCAAACCTTGGAGAGTTCTGAGATGCCGGTTTTCAGTTACATAATCATCATCATCCCAGATAAATCCGGCATTTACAAGTGAAGAATAACTGATTAAAACAGCGACAGTAATTAAAATGGCGAAAATAAGTATATTATTTACGGGTTTACGCGTTTTCGACAATATATCCGTTTTTTTATCGACTTTTTTCCCTTCAGGATATTTTTGTCTTGCCATAGTAATAACTCGCGCCATCACGAGACTATTGAGAAATTGCAGGATTCAGGCGTTTGAAAAACGTTATGATTTCCGAATAGCGGGATGTTTCTCAAACAGCTTAAATGTTACAAAAAATTTAATATCGAATTTTGAACGCTTTTTTTGTTAATTGCGCAAGCTGCGCAAGGGCGCGGGGATGCGTCCTCCAAACGCCAGGAACCGCTCCGATTTTCCCCCGCGATGCACCGGCATGATCGGCGTTTCCCCGAATAAACCCCCGAATACCGCCCGGTCGCCGACTTTTTTCCCAGGCGCCGGTATGATGCGGCACGCTGTGGTTTTATGATTCACAACTCCGATAGACATCTCATCCAGGATGATGCCCGCCAATGTGGAGGCGTCGGTATCCCCGGGAATCGCCACCATATCCAGACCAACGGAACATACGCTGGTCATTGCCTCCAGCTTTTCAAGCCTGAGGTCTCCCTTACCCACGGCGTCGCTCAAAGCGGCGTCTTCGGAAACCGGAATAAACGCGCCCGAAAGCCCTCCCACCGAGGAAGAAGCGAAGAGTCCGCCTTTCTTCACCGCATCGTTCAATAAGGCAATGGCAGCCGTGGAACCGGGAGCGCCGATTGCGTCGATGCCCAGGACTGTCAATATTTCGCCAACGCTGTCCCCTACATGGGGCGTGGGCGCAAGCGATAGATCGACGATCCCGAATTCCACGCCCATACGTTTCGCAACCTCGCGTCCTATCAATTCCCCCACGCGCGTAACCCGGAATGCAGTGGTCTTGATCTCTTCCGCGATTTCAGTGAAATCAAGTTTTTGCGAATTGATTTTCAATTCCAGGGCGCGCTTGATCACTCCGGGACCCGATACCCCGATGTTGATCACGCATTCCGGTTCCCCGGCGCCCAGGTAAGCGCCAGCCATAAAGGGATTGTCCGATGGAATGTTGGAAAACACTACCAGTTTTGCCGCCCCGAATCCATCGCGGTTTTTTGTCTTTTCCGCTGTTTCCAGGATCACTTCCGCCATTCGCATAACCGCATCCACATTGATTCCCGCGGCGGTGGAAGCGAGATTGACCGATGCGCATACCCTCTCTGTGGAGGAAAGAACCAGCGGGATGGCGTCAATAACGCAGCGTTCCCCGTGCGTCCATCCCTTTTCCACCAGGGCTGTGAATCCTCCCACAAAGTCGATATTCACCTCTTTTGCGGCGCGATCGATCGTTTTGGCAAGGGCAAGCGCGGTTACCTCCTTATGAGGTTCCAGAAGCTGGCTCACGGGGGAGAGAGATATTCTTTTATTGACGATCGGGATGCCGTAGCGTCTCGATATTTCCCCGCAGATTGCCACCATATTCCGGGCTTTGCTTGTGATCTTTTTGAAAACGTTTTCCTGGAGACGGTGAGCGTCCTGATGCGCGCAGGATAAAAGATTGATCCCAAGCGTTACCGTTCGCACATCCAGATTTTCCTTCTGGATCATCTCGATAGTGCGTAAAACCTCTTCTGAAGTAAAGACTGCCATGTCAAAATTCCCTTCGTGAATTTTGCGTTAATGGTTAATGGTTAATTGTTGATTGTTGATTGTTAACCATTCTATTTATCCAATCCCAATCCAATCGATTTAATATAAGCATTAAGCCTGGGTGTCAATTCATCGATGATTTTTTTAAATTTGTGAGTCTCCTCTTTTGATAGAAGGTTTCTTTTGTAAGCGCGGCGAAGCCAGTGTTTGACTTCATATAGGGAGCCCCTGGCGATGACGGCGAACTTCCGGTTATCCGCTTTTGTACCCCTTCCCGTGCCTTCTGCTATATTGGCGCCAATACTGTCTGCAGCCTTTACCAGTTGTAACCCGAGACTGTCCCGGGCAAATTGATTCCATTTGATGACAACATCCCATACCAGGTCGGCAATCTCCTCGGATAGCTGATACACCCTTAAATTTTCAAACACCGTCCTTCCCATTCTTCCCCTCCTGAGCATTTATAATCAATCAACAATTAACAATCAGAAAAATTCCCTTCGTGAATTTTGCGTTAATTGTTAATGGTAAATTGTCGATTGTATTTTAAGATATTTATCATCCATTCTGAATAACATATATGTCTGGTTTCCTTCCTTCCTTTCATGAAGATTCATTATCAATAATCAATTAACAATTAACAATTAACAATACTCAAATCCTATTCGTCTCCTTGAAGATATCGATATGCTGGAGGTGAATCGAGAGTTTCTGACTCATGCCGATTGCGGAGAGTTCATCCTGGAGGCAGTTTATATCCACATTATGTGGTACAAGGAGCTGAGCGATCAGGGTCAGCTTCTCCCCCTCGAGGTAGCAGGCTATGTCATTGATATTGATCTTGCGACTGGTCAAGTTCTTACTGAGCGAATATACTAATTCTTTTGTGTCTGCGCCCGTTATGGTCAGGATATATTGTTCGGCATTTTTCTGGAGGAATCTAGGGAGGCGGGGAGGGGCGTAGTTGCGGACAATCACGCTGTATTCACCGGATTTTCCGGATTGAACGAGTTTTTCCCGCAAGGTTTCCCCAAGGACCTTTTCCGGGAATTCCGCCAACACGATGATGGTGAAATATCCCTCGACAACAGTCTGGCTCAGGGCGATGATATTGCCGTCGAGTTCGGAGATAGCGCCGGAAACCGAAGCCACGATGCCCGGTCGATCCTCGGACAACACGGAAACCGCATATTTTATTGTTTTCGCTTTCATAATGGCATGGTTATCTTTCACACTCCCGCACCCATCGCAAGTAAAATTTTGTATCAAAAGGAGCATTATATAATAAAAAAGATTGACAAAATAAAAAATATCCAATAATTATTTCCGAAATTTTTATGTAATATTTATTCTTTCTTATTTTTTTAATGTTTGAAATCGTTGTGAAAATGTGATATAAGGGGGAGATATCATGAAGAAAATCAGACCTCCTTAGAATTTTCCTGTCTAGTTATCCGCTCAATCAAGAAATTTTAAGAAAGTGGCCATTTTGATATCGTTATGATATGGGTTTGAATCAAGAGTTTGTGATATATTGAAAATTTCATTTCCCCTTTTGGGAATGTAATAGATAGATTCTCATCGGAAATACTTATCTTCAGATATATTGCAAATGAATCCCAACGGGATTCGATCCCTTGATTTCACTTTTATAATCCCTATTTACAAATCAGTCTATCAAATAATCCAAATCGTTTCTCGAGAGGATAAAAAAAATATGGAGAAAAAAAATGATTAATATGAGATGCTTCAATCAAATTTTATTTCTTGCTGTTTTAATTATCGGAATGACTTTTTCCGCTTTCGCAACCGATCCGTTTTCGATCGTTTTCTTGCCAGATACCCAGTATTACGCGAAATACCCGAGCTATGATATCTTTGACAGTCAGATCGAGTGGATCGTGGACAACAAGAATGAATACAATATCAAGTTCGTAGTCCATCTGGGCGATATCACCAACGATAACGTGGATTCCCAATGGACTGTATCCCGGGATGCTTATGATATTCTGGATACCGCCGGAATCCCATACTCCATTCTTCCCGGCAACCACGATTACAAGGGAAGCGTTGCGGGCGAGGAATGGATTCACGTCGCTTTTCGCGACCTCGCCAAATTTAATTCGAATTTCGGTCCTCAGACGTTTTCCGGCAAGTCATGGTATGGCGGCAACTTTGGGGAAACAAACGATCACAATGAGAACAACTACTGCTTTTTCGAGGTGGGAGACATAAAATTCATGATACTTAGTTTGGAACTCGCGCCGAGAAAAAGCGTGATTACGTGGGCGAACAACCTCATCGCGCAAAATTCGGATCGGCGCGTGATCATCGCCACCCATGCGTATTTGACAACCAACGGCGCATACATACTTGACAATAATAGCAGTTGGGGACTTGTGGGAACAGGCGGGAACCATCTATGGGATGAATTGATAAGCCGTCATAGCAATGTCTTTCTTGCTGCTTGCGGCCATGTAACCGAATCGAAACTCAATACGAAAACGGGCGTTCCGGGTAACACAATTTACGAGATGCTGGTGGATTACCAGGGAGAAACCCCCAAAGGTCTGGGTACTCCTTCAAGTCTTGGGAACGGCTGGCTCAGGGCGCTCACATTCAATCCCGATGAGAACACGATCGACGCCTTCACCATAACGGTAGAAGCGGGCAACTCGAATATCTTTTATGGCGGAGATCCCGTGTTCTACGTAACGAGTAAATACAGCTCGGATTATACCCATCCCGACCATCTCTTTTCGTTCTCCTATGACATGACATCCAGCCTTGAGGATTATTATTATCTCAACGCCTCCACCGAGTTTCACGATTTCACGATCAACAGCGCCGGCGGTGGAGATCAACAGGATACGGATATCGCCCAGGATGAGGACGGCAACTTCGTCGTGGTTTGGGAATGCGACAGCGACAGTAACGGCGTATTCGTGATCCGGCTTCGAGGCTTTGACTATGATGGAAATGAGATCATATCAGAAAGAGTCGTGAATTCCCTTTCAACGAACTCCCTGAACGCCGTCAATCCGAGGATAGGCATGGCGCCCGATGGAAGGTTTGCCGTTGCCTTCCAGACATCGAATACGGATGTGCGCGTGAGGGTGTATAATGCGGACGGTTCGCCAACTGCCGCGGAATTCACGGTACCCACCACCTCGGGAGGAACCAAGCGCGATCCGGATGTTGACATGGCGGATAATGGCGATTTTATCGTTACCTGGGAAGACGACGCGGATGGGAACGGCTCTTATCAGATCAAGGCGCGCGGATTTTATTTCAACCGCACTCAGAAATTCGCTCAAAAAACCATCAATACCGTTGCGACAGGCCAGCAGTTTAATCCCGAAATCGCCATGACGCCCGGAGGGGATTATGTCATTGTATGGATGGATGATCAGAATGTCGATGAATATTATGAAGCGGCGGCGCGCGGTTTCCTCGCCAATGAAACGGAACGCTTCTCCCAGTTCTTTGTCAACGCCACCCTTGATGGGCAGCAGAAGGATCCGGATGTCGCCATTGAAGATAGCGGAAAGTTTGTCGTCGCCTGGGAAGATGATACGGATTTGAATGGATATTACCAGATCAAGGCGCGCGGGTTCAGCGCCACAGGCTCCCAGATCATTGCTCAAATGACCGTGAATGAGGTGTCTAGCGGCCAACAAATCAATCCCTCCATTACCATGGAACCGGGCGGAAACTGGTACGTAGCATGGCAGGATGATAGTTTCGGCGATGGCAATCAAATGATAACCCAGGGTTTTACCATTTCCGGAGCCAAGATTTTTGCAGAGGACGTCGTAGCCAACTCTGTCACCGATTGTACGAGAGATTTAGGGAGCGAACTTCGAACGGATCCTGCCATTACGGTTCATCCAAGCGGAAGATATATTGTCGCCTGGGTGGATGATATGGATGGCAATGGCGGATTACAGATTCTGGCGCGCGCCCTGACAGGACTCGCCAAGAGCCTTGTCATCAAGACAAAAAATGGAAGCGTCGCCAAATCCCCGAATGAAGCGTTATACAAAAAGGATCAGAGCGTTACCCTTACCGCAAATCCCAATCAGGATTATCAATTCGACAGATGGTACGGCGATGTTCCCTCTGGTGATGAGTATGATAATCCCCTTACCATTGCCATGAATGCCAATAAAAAGCTGCAGGCTGCGTTTAAACTTTCCAATCCCACGCCTACTCCTACTCCCACGCCTACTCCCACTCCCACGCCGACGCCTACTCCCACTCCCACGCCGACGCCAACCCCCACGCCAACTCCAACAGCAACTCCCAATCTCCTCGATGTGATTGTGGATAATGATGACGGTTCCCCGGAATATACGGAAACCGGAACATGGTACGCCAGCGGCAGCTCAGGTTACAATGGCGGAACCTATCGATGGACAACTGCGGGAGGCAGCCATACCGCCACATGGACCGCAGCGCTTGGAGCCGGGCAATACCAGGTTTTTGTCATTTATCGCTCCGGCGCCAACCGCGCCACTTCTACAAAGTACAACATCGATACTGCGGATGGCGTCAAAACCGTGTATGTGAATCAAACGCTGAATAACCTTACATGGGTTTCCCTCGGGACCTGGCGTTTTGACGAGGGGGATAACGCCATTACCTTGGATGCCGCCGGATCAAGCGGCGGAGACGTGGTTATTGCTGATGCGGTGCGGTTCACCTTTGTGGAAAGAATCGTGGATAACGATCATGGAAATCCCGATTATACGGAAACCGGCACCTGGTATACTTCAGGTTCCGCAGGATATAACAATGGATCCTACCGGTGGACGAACGCAGGCCAAAGCCATACAGCCACATGGGATCTTAATCTGCCCGCTTCCGGTTCATGGACGATATCCGTGATTTACCGCGCCGGAACAAACCGTTGCACGTCAACAAAGTATGTGGTACAGACTTCGTCGGGGGCGCAAACCGCATATATTAATCAAACCCAGAACAACCTTACCTGGGTTACGCTGGGAACATGGAGTTTCGACTATGGCAGCGGTACAGTGAAGATCGAATCAGCCGGATCAACCGGCGGCGACGTTGTCATCGCGGATGCGGTTAAAGCGGTGAAACAGTAACTTTTCCAAGGGATCCCGGATTCCTCCGATTCGAGATCCCTTTATTTGTCAATATATAAGGGGATTTAAAAAAGACAGAGATTAATAAAAAAAATGGGGGAGAGGGAAATGAGTAAAAATATCCGGTATTCCGGTTATTATCCGGTTTACGCCTGGACGCGCACCGCTTCCGACCGCATCAAACAGCTATACAGGATCGTTCACTCCGGAGGAACCAGTGAACTCCGCGTCAATCACCAGAGGGTTGGAAACGGCTGGGTATATCTAAGAACGTATTATTTTAATACCGGAACCGGCGGATACGTCGAAATTTCCAATTACAGCCCGGATCAAAGCGGCGTGGTTATTGCCGATACCATCCGGTTCGGAAATGGTATGGGAGATTATAATCTGTCTGGTTATGGAACTTCAGGATATGAACGCGAGTTGGAGTGCGCTGATGTCTGGGTATGGAAAGCCCAGGGACAGGGATGCCCCGATCTTGACGGCGCTTACAGCGACGTTTCCGTTCGCCCCCGTTACGCCGCATATATGAATAACAGCGATTATGGAAGCTACTATGATCGTATATATTTGAGTTTTCATTCCAACTGCTGCAACTCCCGCGGCTCCATGGCATTGGGCGCCAAAAACGACTGGCCCGTAAAACAGCAGGAGTTCGCTTATGCGGTTGTTAACGAGGTGGAAGCTGACTTGGAAGCGCTCGATCAGGGCGTGGCTTTTGGACAAGATCATGTGGATAACTGCGTGGATTATCTCGGGAACTATATCTCCTATGGCGAGATCAACAATACCAATCTTCAGGGAGAGATGACCGGAACAATCATCGAGATGGCTTATCATGACGTGGCGGATGACGGAACTTATAACGTGGATTATCCCGATGTCATCACCTCTTCCGGCGGATCTTCCGTTTGTATGACATACTCCGGTTCCACAGAGGGCGTGATCCACGCGGCAACGCAATACAGCGGTTCCTTTAAAACCGTTTATCTTGGTTTTCCCTTTGAAACCGTATTCCCCGAATCCAGCAGGAATACCATCATGACAAAAGTTCTGGATTTTCTGCTGCCTTCGGCAACGCCGACGCCCACGCCGACGCCCAATCCCTATCTTGATCTCTCCAAGGGGCTTTCCATTTACCTGAAGCTCCCCTCCGGGCAGCTCGATCTCCAGCTGATCGTACGTGAAACCGGAGGCTCGGGTCCCATCGGCGCCAATGGAGGAACCTCCGGCGCCCTGGAACGCACCGCTACCGCCATTCGCATCAACGCCTCATCTCAATGGCAATACATCTATTTCGACATCCCCAACGAAACCTGGTCAGCCTATGTTACCGGAAATGGCGTTCTGAACGGCAGCTGGGGAACCCTCGAGGCGCTCAGCATCACAGCGGTCAGCGGCGATCCAACGACTGCTTTTACCCTTTATGTTGATGATATTTACCAGGGACCGGAGCAAAGTCCCTCTATGGAAAAGATCGTTGACAACGATGATGGTTCTCCTGGTTATACGGAAACAGGAACATGGTACGCCAGCGAATCCAATGGCTATAATGGCGGCTCATATCGATGGGCAAATGCAGGACAAAGCCATACCGCCACCTGGGATCTGGATCTTAAGGCAGCCGGTTCCTGGACAATCTACGTGATTTACAGGTCGGGTGGGAACCGATGCGCCTCCACAAAATACATCGTGGCGACCTCTTCCGGCAACCAGACGGTTTATATCAACCAGCAAACGCCCGACCTGAGCTGGGTGTCTTTGGGAACCTTTGATTTCGATTTCAACGGAGGTTCTGTACAAATAGACGCTTCAGGATCTACCGGCGGTTCTGTTGTTATTGCCGATGCCGTAAAGGCGTCAAGATAGTATGCATTCATTTATGCGGGCGCGTCTTTGCTCCATTTCATAATGGATTAAAGACGCCCCGTTTCTTCTTTCTCAGAGATATTTAATTTTTTGAGAAAAAAAGGAGGTTACGATTATGAGAAAAAAACTGTCTCGAATCCGTGAGGCGGCGCCATGGATCGCCATCCTTGCCTTTTTCCTCTGCTTCCATGCGCCGTCCTTTGCGCAGGTCGCGGAGATCGTCTTCTCGGCGCCATGGGGTGAGGGAGAGGGAGAAATAGGTTTGATCAATCAACCGGAAACGGAGATATGCGGCCCCCTTTCCTTCTGTACTGACAATGATTCGGTTTTTCTCCTCGATTCGGCGCATGAAAAACTCATAGGCGTTGGCGTCATGGGGAAAGCCAGAACGGTTGCGGGAAAAATCGCAGGCGACAGCCTTTGCGCGGATGGCGAAGGCGGGGCGTTTGTTCAAACGGAGGATCGGATTCTTCATATCAATTCCAAAGGCGAGAAGAAAGGGAACTTTAAAATCAACGTAAAAGCCAATCCCGGGAAATCTTCAAAACTGATCCAGGGCTATGGCAATGAAATGTTTGTTGATCATAAAGGACAAGCTTGCCTGCGAACCGCAAATCAGAAGATCCACAAGTTTTCAGGCGCCAAAAACGTAAAACGCCTTGCGTCCATACCGAACGCCTCTCTCGATTTTCAGATCAAACGGATGCCGGGAAACGAGGTGAGGATCATCGGATTCCAGGATGATGGAGAAAGCCGGATTTCCGTAACGGTAAGGATTGACGGAGGCGAAGCGGGATCTGCCCTCTACAAGGGTATGGATAACAAGGGCAATCTTTATGTGGAAGTGGAAAATATCAAGGATGACAAGGTTTTTCTGGAAGTTCATCGGTACGCTCAAACAGGGGAAAGGCTTGCCGTGTTTGAACTTTCCAATAATTATTTCACAACGGTTTATAAAAAGACCGAGGTTGCGCCTGATGGATCAGTATATCAGATGCTGACAACGGAAAAGGGCGTTCAGATTCTGCGTTATGGAAAGGAGGGATGATATCATGAAGCTTTCAAAACACATACTTCTGGTAACGCTGCTCTTTATGGCGTTGAGCCCCGTGATCTTTTCCGCAGATTATTACTCCTATGATGGCTATGTTGCGGCGGATGTCAAACGGGATCGCTCCATGGCGATTGCGGAAGATTACTATACGCTTTATTATTATCTGGGTTCAGGAAATAAAGTGGCTCAATGCTCTGGCACAACTCCGCCGGATACGACGGTAGGATGGAAGACAGCCGTGAAATATTGCTGGGGCGGCGAAAACACAACCAAACAGTTTCTGGCAGGACTCGCCGTGCCCCTTACCGCAGGCAACGTGAATACAGGTTCAGGCTCCTCTTATGGGCAATGCTCCGTGGGAGCGGATTGCTCCGGTTTTGTGTCAAACGCCTGGACTTCGCCCCGGCAAGGCACCTCCGGCTTTCCCAGCATTTCGGATGACGTAGCATGGAACAACCTCCGCATGGGGGACGCTGTCAACAAAGCGTCGAGCCATATCCGGCTCTTCGATCATTTCACAAATGACACCAATACCTCCGTGTTCTATGAATCCACCACTTCAACTTATAAAAAAGTCATCCATCGCACCCTTGCAAAGGATACCAGCTATCAGCCGATTCGATATAATTATACCTATCAGGTCTGCGTCTATGCGGAACCTGTGATCCAATACATCACCCTGGCAGGATTGGAACGCGTCGAGATTCGATGGGATGGTCAGGGGAGTCTCGGTTTCCGGCTTTACATAAGCGCGGATGGATCGAACTGGACCCGCATTCGCGATTATTCGCAATTGACCCCCGGCATGAGGAATTGCGGAGTTTCCGGACTTCTCCCCGAAGTCACTTATTACTTCAAGATGACCTCCGTGAACTCCGGTCCCACGGAAACCGCAGCCTCCAATGTGGTTCCATACCGTCTGGACGAATGCTCCCCCCGCGTCATTCTTGTTGATGGCGCGGATCGTTACAGGCAACAAGCCGGTTCTGCCCATACCTTCCTTACCCGCGTTGGGAAAGCCCTCGGCTCTCGTGGCGTAGGATTCGATTTCTGCAGCAATGAAGCGATCGTTACCGAAATGATCGATCTCGCGGATTATGAGTCAGCGGTATGGATTCTTGCTGAAGAAAGCACATTCGACGAGACCTTCTCCTGGGCGGAACAGATGCACATCATGAATTATCTCGATGGGGGAGGCTATCTTTTTATCTCCGGCGCGGAAATCGGATATGACCTGGATTACAAACATAATTCGACCACACATAAGAATGGCTGCGCGAACGATAGACCCTTTTATAACGACTATCTCTATGCGGATTACGTAGGAGACGATGCGGGAACCTATAACGTTCAAGGTTCGGCGGGCGCCATTTTCAGCGGATTATCCTTTTCATTTGATGATGGGACCCAAGGAACCTATAATGTGGCTTATCCTGATCAGATTAGCTCGTATAACAGCTCAACTGTCGGCATGACTTATCAGGGAGGCTCCGGAGGCAACGCCTGCGTTTATAAAACCTCCGGCGCAACGAAAGTTGTCAATATGGGTTTTCCTTTTGAAACCATTTACCCCGAAGCCAGTCGTTTTGCGGTTATGAAGGCGGTCATGAATTACTTTAATCTTCCCGTAGCCGCCCCGGCGATCAAAAGCGCGCGTCAAACCGCATCCGACGCCGTAACCATCGCCTGGGAAGGACACGCGAGTCAGGGTTTTCGACTGCTTCGGAGAATCGGTTCGGGCTCCTGGAGCCAGATCAAGAGTGAAAGCGATCTCAACTCTGACGCCCGTTCCGTAACCATCACAGGTTTATCCACTCTTACCCGTTACGGTTTTAAACTTCGCGCGGTCAATTCCGGCGGCGCAAGCGGCGACTCCGACGTATTATCCGTCGCCCTCGCTTCTTCCGGAGATAAAATCCTCGTTGTGGATGGATACGATAGATATAACTCCCAGAACAGCGGCGCCAACCATACCCTGATAGAGAACTTTGCGGATTCCCTAACGTCAAATAATCGACGATACGATTCCTGCGTAAATGAAGAGGTTACACTTGGAAACATATCCTTATCCGATTATGACGTGGTGATGTGGATGTGCGGAGAGGAATCAACGCAGAGTGAGACCTTCGGGTACGACGAACAGGTCCTGGTTCAGAATTATCTCAAGGCTGGAGGGAGGATATTCGTCTCCGGATCTGAAATCGGCTGGGATCTGGTCGCAAAGGGAAATACCAATAACGATTATTCCAACGGAAGTTCCAATGATACGCCATTTTACAACAATTACCTGAAAGCCGGATATGTTCAAGACGATGCGGGTTATTATCTTGCCCGGGGAGTCAGCGGGGGCCCCTTTGAAGGGCTCTCTTCCATTAATTTCGATGATGGAACCCATGGTACCTATGATGTTGACATCCCCGACGTGATCTCCACCTATGGCGGAAGTTCCATCGCTCTTTATTATGGCGCTTCATCAACGCTAGTCGCGGGCATTACCTTTTCTGGCACGGTTTCCGGGGGAACAAGTCCCTGCAAAATCATCCACTTCGCATTCCCCTTTGAAACCATATATGATTCAGGAACCCGCTCTTCGGTGATGGAAAAAATTATGTACTACTTTAATCCATCACCCACTCCCACGCCCACCCCGACGCCAACTCCCACGCCCACGCCCACCCCAACCCCCACTCCGACGCCCACGCCCGATCTTAACCAATACGAAGTGGATGATTTTGAAAGCTATTCCACCAGCGCGATTGCAGTCTTCCAGAAACCCACCTATTCCGGAAGCACAACAGGCGTTGAGGCGGGTGACACTGCAGCGGTATCGGATGAAGCGGCAAACAATGCCCTGGATCCGGAAGTGGACGATCCTGGAACCAAATCCGATAAGATTGCATGGCAATGGACAACGGCAGGAAGCGGATTCATTCGTCTTACCACGCACGATACCCCCAACAAGCCAAATCCGCTTATCGATCTGTCCAAGGGACTTTCCATTTACCTGAAACTTCCCTCCGGTCAGATCGATCTCAAACTCATCGTTCGCGAAACCGGCGGCTCCGGTCCCATCGGAGCGGATGGGGGCGTTTCCGGAAACCTCGAACGCACAGCCAACGCCGTTCGCATCAACGCCTCAACGGAATGGCAGTATGTGTATTTCGACATACCCAATGAAACCTGGAGCGCCTATGTTACCGGCGACGGGACATTGGACGGCAGCTGGGGAACGATAGAAGCGCTCAGCATCACAGCGGTAAGCGGAGACCCCACAACCAATTTCACGTTCTATGTGGACGATATTTACCAGGGACCCGAACAGAATCCTCAGGATCCAGCGCCTGCCGCTCCCACTGGTTTATCCGATGAACCCGGCGATGGCGAGGTCGCGCTGGATTGGAACGACAACGGAGAAACCGATCTGGATGGTTATAATGTGTATCGCGCGGAAGTTACAGGCGGACCTTATTCCAGGATCAACGGTTCCCTTGTTACTTCCAGCGCTTACGCAGATAGCACCGTAACAAACTTCACCACTTATTATTATGTGGTGACCGCAGTGGATGAAAACTCCCATGAGAGCGGTTACAGCGCGGAGGTTTCCTCCATGCCCGAGGATATTACTCCTCCCGCTGCGCCAACAGGATTGGACGCAACAGGAGAGATTTCCCAGGTTTCTCTGGATTGGAACAACAACACGGAGCCCGATCTTGCCGGGTACAATGTTTATCGTTCCACGGTAAGCGGAGGACCTTACGGCAAGATCAATGGTTCGCTTGTTACTTCCAGCGCTTACCTGGATACCAACGTTACTAATGAGATAACCTACTATTACGTGGTAACCGCTGTGGATAACACCCCGAATGAAAACGAGAGTGGATACTCGAACCAGGATTCGGCAACGCCTCAGTCGCCCACTCCGACGCCCACTCCGACGCCCACCCCGACGCCCACGCCCACTCCGACGCCCACGCCCGATCTCACCCAATACGAAGTGGATGATTTCGAAAGCTATTCCACCGGCGCGTATGCGGTCTTCCGGCATCCCAACTTTTCCGGCAGCACCACTGGCGTCAACGCCGGCGACTCCGCCACGGTCTCCACTGAAGCGGCGAATGACGCCCTGGATCCGGATGTCGGCGATCCCGGCGCAAAATCCGACAAAATCGCCTGGCAATGGACAACGGCAGGCTCCGGATTTATCCGCCTCACAACCAGCAATACCGCGAACAAACCCAATCCCATGCTCGATTTTTCCAAGGGACTTTCCATTTACCTGAAACTCCCCTCCGGCAAGCTCGATCTCAAGCTCATTGTGCGCGAAACCGGCGGCTCCGGACCCATCGGTTCAAATGGCGGAACCTCAGGCGATCTGGAACGCACCGCCACCGCCATTCGCGTCAACGCCTCCTCTCAATGGCAATACATTTATTTCGACTTCCCCAACGAAACCTGGACCGGGTATGTTACCGGCGACGGGACATTGGACGGCAGCTGGGGAACCCTGGAGGCGCTCAGCATCAGCGCGGTTAGCGACGATCCAACGACGGATTTCACCCTTTACGTCGATGATATTTACCAGGGACCGGAGCAAAGTCCCTCTATGGAAAAGATCGTTGACAATGATGATGGTTCGCCTGGTTATACGGAAACAGGTACGTGGACAACCGGCGGCTCCGCTGGCTACAATGGCGGCTCCTACCGTTGGGCTAATGATAGTCAGAGTCATACCGCCACATGGAATCTGGATCTCAAGGCAGCCGGCTCATGGACCATCTATGTGATTTACAAGGCGGGAGCGAACCGTTGCTCCTCCGCCAAATACATTGTGCAAACTTCATCTGGCGCACAGACCGTTTATATCAACCAGCAAACGCCTGACCTATCCTGGGTATCTTTAGGAACCTGGGATTTCGATTTCAACGGAGGTTCCGTGCAGCTGGACGCCGCCGGATCCACCGGCGGCGATGTTGTCATCGCCGATGCGGTCAAAGCCGCGAAAATGTAACTTCAAGGGGGATCCGGGATTGTTCCATTCCCGGATCCCTTTTCTCTTCTTGTTGCAAGGGGATTTCCCCAATCTCCCCTCGATTTCGGGCTCATCTTGACTCCGTTATCAGGAATACAGGATGATATATACGGGTTTGACCCCGTTTTTCCACGATAGAATTCAAACATACGCCCCCCAGGTTGGGCGCACATCAGTTTTCCGAGTGAGTGGTTGCGCTATGGGGTCAAACTCTATAAAAATCCTTCTAACTATCCTGAGTTTTTTCTG
>JAFGFK010000083.1 GCA_016931135.1 Candidatus Sumerlaeota bacterium
AAATACAGCTCGGATATCTGGTTTACAACCGTCAAACCCGAAGGCTTATCCGAATGGAGAAGGATAGAGACGGACATTGACTCCAGGCTTTACATCGGGGTAGCCACGGATTACAGAAAAGGCTATATATACATTCCCGGAGGGCGAAAGACGCCCCTGGAGGATGAAAAAAGCCTTACGGGAACGGTATTTATGTTGAGACTGGCGTCATCGGTTCAGGCGGATGCGAAAACCGAAATCGCATCGTCTCCTGCGTTATACGGTCCGGCATCGGGCGACGGGCAATTGAGTTATATTCAACAAACCAGACAGGAAAATAGCGTATTTCCGGGATTTCTGCCCTATGAAAAGGCAAGGCAGATTTCCCAATCTCAATTCAAGCCGCTTGTCATCTACTTTTATACGGAAAAGGCGAGGCATTGTCAAAACCAGGCGCAGATTTTGCGCAATCTCAAGGGATCAAAGTACGCGGGAAGGGTGATTTTAGCCGAGGTGGATCTCGAGAAATTTCCGCAGATATCGCAGCAATACGGGGTATTCCGGGTTCCCACCTGGATATTTTTTGACAGTTCCGGCGTCGTCAAGTTCAAACAGGAAGGCGCTGTTACCTTGGAATCACTGGATGCGGCTGTCCGCTCCATTGCCCCATAAAGAACACATTTTTTTCACTTCATCCCCTTTTTTACCGTTCCGGATCGGTTATCCCCTTCCAGCTGTCCGTTCGGAACGGGGAAGCCGGCAGACCCTCTTTATTATAAAGATTGCATTCGGGGCAGGCTGCCCAGCCGTAACGAACTGCAACAGGTTCGTGGACTTCATCCTGCCATACAATCACGGAGGATTCATCGATTTCAGCCTTTGCCCACACAAAATATTTATCATTTCCGGCGATCGAAAAACCTTTCAATTTTTCGCCCTTAGCCATCAGACCGTTTTCCGCATGATCGAATTCAAGGCGGATTTTTTTCCCTTCAATTTTCATGGAATTCTTCCTGTAAATGGGTCCGGAATGGACAATCTTCTCGCCATAGGCAATCGCTTGGGCGCCGAGACCAAGTCTATAGCCAAGGTCCTGCTTGTTTCTGGGGTGAATATCCTTGCAATCCCCGATGTCAATCGTAACCGCCATTGCCGTATTGGAAGTGGAGAGGGCTAGAAGCTGAGCTTCGCGAAGTTCCGCCCAATCGTTTTCAACGGGATTTTCCGGAGTGGCGCCATAATTGGCGATCTGAACAAAAAGAAAAGGGAAATCGCCCTGCGCCCAGTTTTTCCTCCAGCTTTTTATCATGGCGGGGAAAAGGGTTCTGTACTCGAAAGCCCTCGCGGCGTTGCTTTCTCCCTGGTACCAGATGACTCCCTTAACGGCATAAGGGATCAGAGGCGCGATCATGCCATTATACAGCGCGGAAGGAGTCATGTGCGCGAATTCCACTGGAATCGGCCTTTGAGGCAAAGTTTTCAAATTACAACCCAATCTATATTTCCATTTTCCGGAAAGAGAAACAAACCGGCTTTCCCCTTCCACGGGAATTTCCAGTTTCATGTTTTCCGCAGCGCCGGAAAATCCCCCATGCCCTCCGGTATCGAGCGCTCTCACGGTAATGACATTTCTTCCGGGTTTCAATACGCCTTCAGGAACCTCGTAATCGCGCTTTGCAATGAAGAGATGAGATTCTCCGATCTGCCTTCCATTGATCCAGGTAAAATCCTCGTCATCGATAGTTCCCAGGTGAAGGCATGCCTTCTTCTCAGCGTAATCCGCCGGAAGATCGAAATTCCTTGTGAACCAGATGACGCCGTCAAAAGAACCAAGGTTCCCCATGTCATCCCAGAGGGATGGCAGGTTAATTTCTTCCCAATCCGTTGCAGCGATGGAGGGATCGAACCATTTTATCTGTGATTGGTAACCAGGATCATTTTCTTCGAGTTTTTTCATCCAGGCTTTGAGCAGATCAGGGTATTTCTCCTTATACCCTTCCAGGTTTTCCAAAACTTCATCGATGTTTTCCAGGCGAGAGGAGAACCAGGGGATTTCCCTGAGGGCGGGAAGGGGCGTCCAGGGTTCGATTGGCGTTCCACCCCACGCCGCGCGAATCAATCCTACAGGTACCCTGAGATTTTTATGAATATGACGCCCGAAAAAGTATGCCGTCGCCGAAAAACTTTTTACGGAATCCGGAGAACAGGGCGTCCATCCCCCATTGCTTTCAAATTCCCTTTCAGGAGAGCCGCTGAAGCTATGCCGCGTATTGAAGAACCGGATTTGCGGATAATTCGCATCTTGCGCCTCTTTTTCCGCATTCAGAACCTTGCCCCATGCGCTGTCAACAGTCATATCCATGTTGGATTGTCCGGAACAAATCCAGACCTCACCGATCAATACATCCTGGAATCTCAGGGTATTTTTGCCGGAGATGACGAGATCGAAAGGTCCGCTTTCCGGAAGGGGATCGAAGCGAACCATCCATTCGCCATTTTCATCAGCCTTTGTTTTCAGTTTTCTCCCGCATAATTCCACCATAATGGATTCACCGGCGCTTGCCCATCCCCATACGGGGATGTCTTGATTTCTCTGGAGTATCATGTGATCGCCGAAAACGGGCGGGAGTTTCAATTCTGAATTGATATCGTTTTGCGCTTCTACGTAAAACGTATAAATCAGGAAGAATGCCGAAAGAATGACGCGCAAACAAGATTCTGAACGCTTCCCATATTTCTTTAATAAACCAAACATAATCAATCTCCCTTCTTTATTGGGATAGAAACTCCAACAACTTATTTTTCAATGCCCTTTTTTATCTCATAAGGATCACGACAGTTTATTACAGTACAGATACATTGATAAAGATTAACAAAACGGGAAATCAATAAAAATATTAATCTCTTTATTTTCAACAGGATACAATATGGGATTATCCAAATCCGGAAGAAAATTCGATGCTTGGAAATAAGGGAATGGAGGGTAAAGAATACTAATCCGAGAAAAGGTGAAGCGGAGCCCACAACTTTTTTTGTATCCATTAAAAGAATCCTGAATCCAACAGATATGGGGATGGAGATAATTTGAAACGTTTCATTTTGGAAAAAGGACGAAATTCTATGGGGATTCTACTCTTTTCTGGCTGATTATCAAAATAATTTTTATTGGTATATATCTGGCATGTTATTTGTATATATTTTATCGTATCTATTTTATTAATCTAAAGGAGGAGGGTAAACTTATGAACAGAAAAGGAGTATGTATTTTCCTGGTACTGTTAGCGCTTCCCGCCATGCTTTTTGCAGCGGGAGTCGCGCCCCAGCCATCGATCTGCAATCGGTCGTGCTGGAGCGCCCGATCGCCACAGAGCGGCATCTCTTACATGTCCGGTCTGAATCGCGCCGTGATTCACCACACAGCCGGGGCATCGGATTTCAACACGACATCTCTTGATACAACCAAATCAAAGGTGAGATCTATCCAGAACTATCACATGGATTCTCTGGGATGGACAGACATCGGGTATCATTTCCTCATCGACAAGTTCGGCAATAAACTGGAAGGTCGCTATGCCTCCATGGGCAGTTATCCTAGAGGCGCCCATGACGGCACCAATACCAACAGCTTTGGATTCTCCAATATGGGATATTTTCATACCCCATACAACCATCAGCCTCCTACGGTAATGAGAAACGCCTGTTATGATCTCATCGCCTGGAGAATTCCCAATCCCTTCACAGGTTATGGGGGAGGTTATTATGCGGGACAATCCAACAGGGGCTATGTATGCGGTCACCGCGACGTTGGACAAACCGCATGCCCGGGCGATATCTGGTATGGGTACATCGGAACAAACCTGAACGGCGGCGAGGCAAGAAATTCCATTAACCAGAGGATTGTGGGAACTCCTACGCCCACGCCCACCCCGGGATGGGTGGCTGGCTATGTCAGCGACAATCTTCCCGCCTGCATCCAATCTGGCGCGGAGCAGATTGTTTCCATCAAGTACAAAAACAACGGCTCCAGCACATGGACGCATAACACGCGGCTCGGAACATCCAATCCCCACGATCGCAGCAGCGCGTTTTATCTCTCTGGCAACTGGCTCAACGCTGGTCGCCCCACAGAAATGGATCAGTCCTCCGTTGGACCCGGGGCAAACGGCGATTTTACCTTTATCGCAAAAGCCCCATCCGCAGGTCATTACAGTGAATACTTTGAACTGGTTGAAGAAGCCGTTACCTGGTTCAACGGAACCGGCGACGACTACACCTGGTTTGTCACAGTTTCCTCAGGCGGTGAATACCTGATTCAATCTGAAGACTATGATCATTATAATGGCTATTATGACACCACCAGCGGCAACAGCGGCGGGCAGTATCGCAGCAATGACGTAGATATCGAAACCTGCGGCGAAGGCGGCTACAACGTGGGATGGCTCGCAGCTGGCGAATGGCTCCTTTATTCCAACATCAAGGGCGATGGACAGGTTCACCCCATTACCGCGAGAATCGCCTCTTCTTCCGGTGGTTCTTTCCGCATCGAGGTGAATGGGCAAAACGTTTCGGGAACCGTCGCCTTGAGCAGCACGGGCGGATGGCAGAACTGGGCTACGGTGAATGCCGGAAACGCCACCCTGACCACAGGCGCCAACACGGTGAAGTTCGTGGTGGAAAGTACGGGATTCAACGTCAACTGGATCAAATTCGGCGTTCCAGCCACGCCTACCCCGACCCCAACCCCGACGCCGACTCCCACGCCGACTCCTACGCCCACGCCGACTCCCACTCCGACTCCAACCCCGACGCCTACTCCCACGCCAACTCCAACGCCTACTCCG
>JAFGFK010000084.1 GCA_016931135.1 Candidatus Sumerlaeota bacterium
AAGAAATGAATATCATTGAAGCCCATAATTTATCCAAGCGATATGCCATATATCAGAAAAGAAGCGGCTCCATCAAGGAACGGGTAATAAAAGATTGGTTTTCTTCCGGGGGAAAAACCGATATATGGGCATTGAGGGATGTGAGTTTCGCCCTTGAAAAAGGCGAGGCGCTTGGCGTCATCGGTTCCAACGGCGCCGGCAAAAGCGCCCTTCTTAAAATTCTGTCCGGAATCACGCAGCCCAGCTCGGGCGAATTCCGCGTTCGCGGCAGAGTGGCTTCCCTCCTCGAACTGGGAGCGGGTTTTCATCACGAACTCTCGGGAATGGAAAATATCTACCTCAACGCCGCCGTGCTTGGCGTTCCGAAGAAAACGATTGATAAGGCGCTCGACGACATCATCTCCTTTGCGGAACTCGAAAAATTCATTCACCTTCCCGTTAAACACTATTCCTCCGGCATGCTCGTACGCCTGGGCTTTTCCGTCGCCATTCATGTGGATGCGGATATTCTCGTTCTCGACGAGGTAATGTCTGTGGGCGATGCGGATTTCCAGGAAAAATCGTCACGGAAAATCCACGAATTCAAGAAAAACGGAAAAACCATTCTCCTTGTTACGCATAACCTGGAACAGGCGGAAGAGATCAGCGACAAAATTTTATGGCTGGAATCCGGAAGAATCAAGGTATTCGGAACAACGCGGGAAACCCTCGTTTCCTACATGCGGGAATTCTATAACAGGAAGTTGAGCGATCCGCCGCTTCCCTTTAATCTGGAATATGGCATTCTTTCGTCTTCCTGCCGGATGGGTTCCGGCGAGGCGCTCATTACAAGGGTGGTTATAACGGATGGCAAAGGCAATGAGGCGCGCGCCCTTTATACCGGCGAAACCATGGAAATCGAGATTCATTATGTGGCGAAATCCCTCAGGATGGATATCGAGGCGGTTATCGGCGTGGGGCGTTATGACGGACTTGGGATGTTGATGGCGGTTTCAGGAGACAGATTCCGTAACGCCCCTCAAAAGGGAGTGATCCGGGGACGTTTCTCCCCCCTTCTCGTCAATCCCGATCGGTATTTTCTATCTGTTGCCCTGAATGCCCCCGGGCAATACCTCGATCCCTATGATATTCATTTGAGATTCTATGAATTCCGGGTATTCTCAAAAGGAAAGCGCCCGCCTGAAGGCGCGGTGACCCACCCCGTTCATTTCGATTGGGGTTAAATATCGGGGGACAATCCCTATCAAAATCCTCGGCGCCCCCCGCAATCCGCTCGAAATAAGAAATACCACGCTTTCCATCATACTTTTTGTCCGGATTACTTCTTTTTCTTGAGGTCTTTCAGAAAGGAGGCTTTGTCCTCTATGATCCTGTCGAGAAGACCATACTCCCGAGCCTGCTCCGCGTTCATGAAGAAATCCCGCTCCGAGTCCTTCTCGATGGTTTGCAGGTCTTTGCCGGCGCTCTCCGCAAAAATCTGGTTGATCTCTTTCTTGATGCGAAGCATTTCCTTTGCATGGATTTCTATATCCGTCGCCTGCCCCTGAAAACCGCCGATCGGCTGATGAAGCATCACCCGGCAGTGGGGAAGACCGAATCTTTTCCCCTTTGTTCCGGCGCAAAGAAGAAGCGCAGCCATGCTTGCCGCCTGCCCCACGCACGTAGTGGATATATCCGGTTTTATGAATCGCATGGTGTCATAGATGGCGAGCCCGGAGGATACGTATCCACCCGGGCTGTTGATATATATATTGATGTCCTTTTCCGGATCCTCGGATTCCAGAAAAAGTAACTGGGCGATGACGATATTCGCCACTTCATCGGAGATGGGCATCCCCAGGAAGATGATCCGGTCTTTCAGAAGGCGGGAGTATATGTCATACTGCCTCTCGCCCCGTTCGCTTTGTTCCACTACGATGGGAACGGTATAAAAATTGTTTTCATACATGATTATGGCTCGCTTCTAAAAATTATGAGAATTGACCCGGTTCGAAATTATAATGAATAGGATTATTCAACCTCTTCATATTGAATGTTGTTTTTTTCCATAAGGAAGTTCTTTACCTTTTCGGAGATCAGGGAGTCTCTGAACGATTCCAGTTTCTTTTCCGCCTCGAGTTTTGCCCGAACCGCCAGGGCTTTTCTCCCTTCTTTTTCCGCTAATTTGCCAATTTCCGCATTCAATTCCTCATCCGACACTTCCATCTTTTCCGCTTTGATGATTTCCCTCAGAAGCAGCATTGTTTTTACGCTCAGAACGGCGTCTTTTTTCTTTTTATCCAGATATTTCTCTTCTTCCCGGATAATTTGCTGCGGTGGAATTCCCCACTGTTTAAACTGCTCCAGATCGTTCCGGATCAAGCCGCGCTGATAATATTCCACCAATGAAGCAGGCGCTTCAAAAGGCCTTTTCTCCACGATTTTCTCCAAAATGGCGTCATAAGCCGCCTGTTTCGCCTTCGTCTCTTCATGTTCAACCAGGTCGGATTGTATCTTTTTCTTCAGGTCTTCCAAAGAATCGAATTTGCCGACGTCCCTGGCAAATTCGTCATCCAGCTCGGGTAAAACGCTCTTTTTTATTTCTACAATATCCACCTTCCATTTGTCTTTCACGCTGATGACTTCGCCTTTGATATTTTTCTCCTCCCGCGGAACCTCCACTTCTATGGTAGATCCCTTTTCCTTTCCCACCAGCTCGCTCCATACCTCTTTGGGAAGAATAGCCTTCGGATACTGTATGAATTCATCTTTCTTGCGAAGGTCTTTCACATCTATCCCCTGTTCATCCGTTACAGATATATGAAGAACCAAGCCGTCTTCTTCTTCCACGCAACCTTCTTCCTTGGGTTGATATACCGCATTGTTTTTTTGAATGGATTCGAGGGTATTTTTAACCGTGTCATCCGTGATTTTCGCCTTTTTGACGGTGATATCCATCCCCGTATAATCCGACTTGCCGATCTCCAGCTGGGGAAATGTCTCCACATCGATGGAGAACTCCAGGGCCTTTTCTTCCTCGACTTTTGAATCGATGAGAACGGGGTCCGCTGAGTTGGTTTTCCCTTCTTTTTCGAGAATCTGGGTAACAACGTTTGGAGCGATTTCATTGAGGATATCCTGTTTCATCTCCTTGCGATATCGAATCTTGATGAGACGGTCCGGCGCCTTTCCTTTCCTGAAACCCTCGATAACCACGGTTTTTTTCAAATCCTTGACAGTCTTTGCAAGCCGCTTGTCGAATTCCTCCCACGGAACGCTCACCTTATATTCGCAGACAGAACCAGGTTTTGTCTTTGTTTCCATAATCTCGAAGACCACTTTTTCCTCTGGTTTCTCGGCGTCTTTCGGCGCCCTGGACGCCTCTTCCGTTTCAGGAGGTACAGGATTGGGAAGGGCGTCTTCCGATGGCGAACCTTCCCCAGGTTTTTGTTCCTTTGTTCCGGCGTTCTGCTCTTCAGTCACGATAGTTTCCCCCGTATTTCCAATTAATTTCCACAGGGCAAAAAAACCCCGTTTCCCGTTCAATCCACAAAATTAATCTACCTATTCATCATATTGAAATGGAGGGAATCAAGGAAAAAACTATTATTGAAACTTGATTATCCCGGGGAAAGATATTCATATCGAACGTTAGCTGTTCAGCTAATTTCTGGATTGACATCAATAAAAGCGGGATGTTACATCGATTTCCGGATGTGAATATACGGGAAAGCCGAAAAGCCATGAATGAGATTTTTAAAGCCCTTGCCGATCCCTCGAGAAGAAAAATCCTCGAACTCCTGTGGAGGGGAGATATGTCCGCGGGGGAAATTGCAAGTTATTTTCCTATTTCCAAACCCTCCCTTTCACGGCATTTCGCCGTGCTCAAGGGGGCAGGACTGATCCAGGGAAATAAAAATGGCGCCACCATCCTGTACAGACTTAATATCTCTGCACTCGAGTACGCCGTGCAGGATTTTATGAGCAAATTAAAGATCGAACAAAAGGAGAAAGGGATCGATGAACATTAAAAAGAGTTTGGACAAAATAACCGCCAGGGAAAGGTTATGGTCTCTTCTGGGCGATTTGCCTCCTCAAAGAGAGATAACGTCTCGAAAGATTTTTGAAGAGGAAACAAAATACTATAAACTCGAGAAAATAATCCTCGACTTAAATGGCGTCGAACCGGTTCCCGCATTTTTCGTAAAACCGAAATACCCCAAAGGACCTTTTCCGGCAATCCTGTACAGCCATGTTCATGGAGGGGAATATACAAAAGGGAAGGAAGAGCTGATCGAGGGCTGGCGGAGTCTGCAGAAACCGCCTTATGCGGAAGAGTTCGCCAAAAGGGGATGGGCAGCCCTTGCCATTGATTGCTGGAATTTCGGCGAACGGAATAGTCGCGCAGAATCTGCGCTTTTCAAGGAAATGCTCTGGAAGGGGCAGGTTCTTTGGGGCATGATGGTTTTTGATTCCATACGCGCGTTGGATTACCTTTGTTCCAGAGAGGATGTTGATTCCAATCGAATCGGCGCGCTGGGCATGTCCATGGGCAGCGCGCTATCTTGGTGGGTCGCGGCGCTGGATGAACGAATCAGCGTATGCGTGGACATCTGCTGTTTGACGGATTTCCAGGCGTTGATGGAAACAAACGGTTTGGATAAACACGGATTATACTATTATGTACCCGGGCTTTTGAAGCATTTTACTACAGCCCGGATTAACGAGTTGATCGTTCCGAGGCGTCATTTATCTCTTGCCGGATTAAAGGATCCACTCACCCCCGTTTCCGGGCTGGACGTTATAGACGAGTATTTAAAGAAGGCTTATGAAAGGGAGGGAGCGCCGGATTTCTGGAAGCTGATTCGCGAGGAAAGCGGTCATGAGGAGACCCCGCGCATGCGTTCGGAAATTCTCTCCCTCCTGGAAAAAGCCTGGGGTCAATCTACTTGATATTACCGAATATTCTTGACAAGGAAGGAAATTTTGTTGTCATAAGGCGTCATGAGTCGTTCCAAACGCATCGATATTCCGTTTTCTCTTTATCATGTTTTCTCGCGGACAAATTCAAGGGAACGCGCCTTCGGCGTTACCCCAAAGGCGGCGAGCCTCCGGGGCTTTATACAAAAGAGATATCTCGCAGCCTGACGGAAACCGGCCAGGGAGAAATCGAACCGTGAGGCAAAGGAATGGGAATACGCGGATGAAATAATCAAAATGAAAAAGAAAACCGTTTATATTCTTATCATCCTTATCCTGACGTTCGCCGCCTACAGCCGCGTCATTCGCTGGCAGTACATCTGGGACGATCAGGATTATGTCATTGAAAACGCCTGCCTGCGCGACGCCAGCGGCTTGAAGCGCATCTGGTTCGACATCGGCGCAACGCCCCAGTATTATCCCCTCGTTCACACCTTTTTCTGGATCGAATATCATATCTGGGGGCTTCATCCCGCAGGATATCATTTTATCAATGTTTTTCTCCACGCCCTGAACGCCGCGCTTCTTTTTCTTCTCTTGCAACGCCTGAAAATTCCCGCAGCCTGGCTCGTAGCCGCCGTGTTCGCCTTGCATCCTGTCCATGTGGAATCCGTCGCCTGGATTACGGAGCGCAAAAACGTCCTGTCCCTGTTTTTTTATCTCCTCTCGTTCACTTTTTTCATAAGGGCGATCGGACTTGTTGAAACGTCGTCCGAATCGGGAACCGACGCGAATAAAAACCGCCCGCTGAATAAGAAATTGTATGCGCTTGCGTTTGTTTTTTATTTTTGCGCCCTCTTGAGCAAGACCATCGCCTGCTCCCTTCCCGCTGCCGCGCTCCTTGTTATATATTGGAAAAAAGGACGCCTGACAAAAAAAGAAATCATGGCCGCTATTCCCTTTTTCATCACAGGAATAGGTTTCGGATTGCTCACAGCCGGGATGGAACGCTATCGCGTCGGCGCGGTAGGGCGCTTCTGGGATTTGTCCTTCTGGGAAAGATGCATGATCGCCGGAAGGGCAATCTGGTTTTATGCGGGGAAACTCGTTTTTCCGTATCCCCTGATGTTCGTTTATCCAAGATGGAAAATCGAGCAATCGAATACGATTCTTTTTCTGTATCCAGGCGGAGTTATCCTTGCGGTTCTTGTTCTGTGGTTTTTGCGGAATCGAATCGGCAGGGCGCCCCTCGTCGCCTTTCTGTTTTTCGCCGGCACGCTTTTCCCCGCCCTGGGATTCTTCAATGTCTATCCCATGTGTTATTCCTTTGTTGCGGATCATTTTCAATATCACGCCAGCATCGGATTGATCACGCTCTTCTGCGCCTTGTTCGCGATTGCCCTCTCAAAATTCCCCGGGAAAAGCGGACTTCTGCGAATCCCGGGAACGGCGATACTCCTGGGAGTTCTGGGCATTCTGACGTGGCGCCAGACTTTTATTTACAAGGATTATGTCACGCTCTTCAAGGAAACGATCAAAAAAAACCGCGATTCGTCTCTGGTCCTGACCAGCGTCGCCGCCATCCTGAGTGAGGAAGGCGACAAGGATGGGGCGATCAAACTCTATGAAAGGGCGATCGAACTGGATGATCTGGATGACCTGGCGCATTTCAATGTGGGAAAGATTTTTCTTGAGAGGAATGAAGTCGATCGAGGGGTTCAGCATCTGGAGAAATCTCTCAACCTCACCCCTGATTGCGCCCACTATCATTATTTTCTCGCCCTGGGATACGGGCTCCAGAATCGGGAGGAGGAAGCGGCGGTTCATTTCAAAAAAGCGGTGGAACTCGATCCGAAAGAACCTTTTCAAAGGTTTAACTATGGCGTGAACCTTTTCCGAGCCGGAAAACTGGATGAGGCGGTTCATGAATTAAAGGAAGCCATCAGGGTAAAACCCGATCTTCTGGGCGCAAGGATTCTACTGGTTGACAGCCTTATGGAGAGAGAGGAAAAAAGGATTCAGGAGGCGGAAGAGGCGCTTGCCGAGGGTCTCCGTCTTCATCCCGATCATCCGGAACTCAAGGTCAGAATGGACGCGGTCAGAAGAATAAAGGCGGAAATGCAGCCATGACTTCCGATCGCTGCAGTTCCCAAATCCAAAGGCTTTCCTGCTGGGTTAAAGTAAGATATTCTTCGGTTTTTTGAGAATTGGGAAGATGCGCGCGGAAGAAGCGGTTATTCTTTTTTATCCGGCGGATTGATCTTTTTCACCAGGATAACCTGGTTTTCCTGTCCCTGTTTTTTTCGCGGGGACATCGTGGAGGAGTATAAAATCAGGCGGGGATTTGTTGTGGCGCGAACCAGTCCGTCTCCCACCATCTTGAGCATGAAGATCATGCCCCTGCTCCGCGTATCGGGAATTTTACGCAAGAGAAATACGCAGGCGCCCCTTAAAATCCCGGATAGTACGAAAGTGACGTGATAATTGACGTATATGATGCCTGCGATTTCGATATGAAAATCCTCCAGAATTTGCGCTATGATCCCTCCGATGATTGCGCCCATTCCCAGGGCAATGCCTGTTATAGCGGATAAAATGGCAAAAAAATAGGATTGGTTTTTCTTGGGAAGGATGTAAAACGGCAGATTGAAAATCGCGATATTGAAACCGCTCCATACGAGACCGTTCAAAACAGCCTCCAGCCAGATGGGAGTGATATTATCCGGGGTTATGAAAAGCCATAGAAAGGGGATGAAGGAAATCAGGAAGGAGCAAAAGGTCACGACGGAAACCGTTCCCGCGCGGTCGATCACATGTCCCCAGATCAGCCGCGACATCAGGAAACTGAAAATCATCACGATCGTGGAATAAAGAAAGATTTTCGTGAAAGACATTTTCAGATTGATCATCATGTGAGGGGTCCAGAATGCCGTGGCAACGCCCACTGCGATGTTCCAGAGCATCAGGGCAATGACCAGCCTTCGCACAGCCTTTATTTTGCCAATTTGATTGATAATATCCACCAGCCTCGGTGAAGGCGTTTTCAAATGAGGGGGCTCCCATTGATTTTTGAAGGCGATAACTGTTTTTAATCCCGCCAATGACGCGACCGCCAGGGTTAAAAGGAGGAATATTTGCTTGCCATTTTTTCCGAATGTCTCCCGGAGCTGGGAAAAGAGAAAATCAGACATCATGGCGATAATGATGAGAATCCCGTTTCGCGCCGATACGATCCTTCCTCGCAGGTTATCCGGAAATAAATCGCTGAGCCAGCTGAGCCAGGCGTTTCCCGACACCTGTCCGCTTATGTTCATAATGATGTAAAGCAGGATGAATATCCACAGTTTTGTCCTGCTTTCAATCGGAAGCAATGTAGTTGCCAGGACAAACCACCATAATTGCCGGCAAATGAAAATGGCTGGTATCAGGACTTTTTTTCGGGAGCCGATTTTGCTGACAAGATAGGCGCCTCCCAATTGCGCCGGCGCCGCCAGAAACGGAATGGCGTTTATCAGTCCCAAATGAATGGCTGCAGCGCCCATCGAGAGCACGAGGTCCATCAGGAATTTTCCACTCACGAGAGTGAGATAAATGGTGGCGTAAACGCCCTCCTCCAGGCTTGCCAGGATGCCGGATCGCCGCTTCACGCGAATGGGTTCACCCTCTGAGGGCAGTCTGGTGAATCCGAAAAGTAATTTATCCAGACCCTTTTGCGCTATGTTCAAAAAACGCTTCATAATAATCCTGAAATGGAAATAGGGGCTTTGTTTCCTATAAAATAAAGACAGGGATATACCTTGAAATAAAAATGATTCAAATAAAAAGAGGAAAAATAACGAAGTCTTTGTTGACAGGGCGCGCGGTATCCATTTGGATTATGCCGTAGATGCGCGGTTCGGGGAATGAGGTAAAAAAACGCTTCATAGGGAAGGAAATTCACCGGAAATACAGGTAATTTTACTTCCCGAATTCGTTGACAGCTAAATGGAGGGACGATATGTTTGTAAATAAAACTTTCATGGTCTATATTTTTTTAGGAGGAATTTCAGTCATGGGTATAATGGCAAAACAGGGATTCTCTGATGAAATGTCGTTTGTCAAACAGTGGAAACCAGGCAAAGAGTCCGTTCGACTCTCCGGTTTCAGAATAAAGGCGCAATCTCCGGAACTGGCAAACGAAAAGAAACATCTTTCCGATATCCTGAAAAACGCCGGCGCGATCGAAAGAACCGATGGAATGGAAATTCATCTGAATCTCTCCCCGCTTGCCCCTCCCATTGGCGAGTCTTTCTGGAAAAATCTGAAAGAAAGACAATCTTTCCAGATGAACGTTGCGTCCGAATCGATCCGCATTCTATCCCCGAGCCCCGAAGGCGTTTTCTATGGCATTGAAACCCTTGCCCGGATGATCGGAAGCGATGCCAGAATTCCCTGCGGAGAGGTCGTCGATTGGCCCGATATCCCCATTCGCATGATTATGCTCGATCCGGCAAGGCAGAACGAGAACTTCGATTTCTACAAACGGGTCATCCGGTTCTGTTCGAAATACAGGATCAATTCCATCCTGATCCATCTCACGGATGATCAGACCTCCTGCCTTTTTCACGAAGACTACCCGTGGCTGATGCACCCCCAGGCATGGAAACCCGATCAGATCAGGGACCTGGTCAAATATGCCGCCCAATTCCACATTGAATTGATCCCTGAAATCGAATCATTTGGCCATGCCGAGATGTTTGTCCGGCATCCGGAATTCAGGGACATTCTGCATCAAACCGATAAGAAAACGCGCGGAGACTCCTGGTATGGAACCGATGTCGAGGGTTTTACGAATGTGCTTTGCCCCGCCAGTGAGAAAACCTACGTCTATCTCGAAAAGATGTATCGACGCGCAGCGGAAACATTTTCTTCTTCCTTGATTCATATCGGGTGCGATGAAGTGGACATGACGCGGTGTTCCCGGTGCGAGGCGAAATTCCCGGGGATCAGCTCCTCGGAATGGTTCCGGACGCACCTCCTTCGCTGCAAGGATCTGGTGGAGAAAAATGGACGCAAAACCGCTCTCTGGGGCGATATGATCCTTAAAAACCCCGACATTCTGAATGGCTTTCCCCCGAAGGACGTCATCATCTACGATTGGCATTATCGGGAAGATACAAAGGCGGAAACCTCGAGGTTTTTCAAGGATAAGGGCTTTGAGGTCGTGGGATGCCCGGCTCTTGTTTGTTCCCCTCACATGGTCATTCCCGCGAAACGCAATTTTGAGAACATCCGCATTTTTTCCGATATCGCGCGCGAGAACGATCTCATGGGATTGAACGCCACTATCTGGGTTCCCACAAGATACCTCTCCGATATTCTATGGCAGGGGATCGCCTACGCTGCGGAACGCTCCTGGGGGGGCGGTCATTTTGACGAGGAATCCTTTTATAAGGATTTCATGCGGGATTTCTATGGAAGCGAGGAAGGCGGGGCGTTTTACAAAACATGGAAAGACCTTACCTCCATCACCTGGTACAGGAATGAATTCAACGCAGGATGCTGGATGAATGAAAAGTCGTTGCAGAACGCCCAAACCCTTGCATCCTCCAAGGCGAACCTCGTCAAGGATTATCTGAAAAAACTGCAGGCAATTAAAGGGGAGTGGAAACGCCTTGGCTCGAGCGTAAAAACCAATCGCGAGGCGTGGAACGCCATCGAACGTTCCACCATTATCTTTGAATATTCCATGAAACATCTCATGGCGAGCGAAGAGGTTCGCAAACAGGGCAAGGCCGACGCGCAACTGATCCGCGATCTGGATCGGGAATGCGTTCAAGCCATAAACTGGATCGAAGAGGATTGGAATCGCAACCGGTATCCGGATGATCCCAACAAGAACGGCTTGTATCTTCCCGAGCAGCATATTTTATTCCGCTTCAAACAAATGCATGATTATCACGGCAAGATGCTCGAGGAATAGGGATTCACGAGATATCCCCGCCGGATTATCTCATCATCATAAGATTGGAGGATAGTCTTATATTATGTTCAACAACGGCTCCTGGCGGGATATTGATTTCCGTTTCATATTTGATATTATCATTGTTATCATACAGCCTTAACGTGAGTGACGCCGGATTCAAATCAAAGAAAACAAAAAAGCCGCACAGGTCCGTGTAAGCGTTTTCGCTTCCCAAACTGATTTTCACCAAACGTTGAGGTTCATTATAGAACCATGCCCTACCCATCAATACGCCCTTGGCGTTATCCTTTTTCCAGGGAAGTTCCGGAACCATAACAGGCGTGGGGAATATCTGTGATCGGGTGGCTGAGGTAAAGGCGTCAGGCCCGATGCCAAGATTGTCCGGGCTGCCCAATGCGAACGCGCTCAACCAATCCGCTCCGCTCTGGCGCAACCGGTGAAGTTGAACCAGCGTGTGCTGAATCGAGTTCTGATAAGCCCCGACAATCGGAACGGCGCGCCGATCGCCTTCAAGGATTTTGAGAAACGTCGTCCAGTCGTCGAATTCCTTCGCCAGCGCCGGATCATCCTCGCAGCGATAAGCCATTCCCAGTACGCCATCGATGTAGTGATTTTCCAGCCATAAGGGATAATCCTGAAATACGTTCCAGTAAAAATTATTGAGTTCCATATCATCCTCCGGCTTTCCCCGACAGACTCCGTCGATCGTCAAGATCACATGGGGTTTTACCTTAAGGATGTTGGCGTACATGCGTTTCACGAAGTTTGTCACCCGGGCGCGCCTCCAGGCGCTCCACTCAGGATCGTCTTTCAAAGGACGATCGCTTCTTCCGGTAAACTGGTGAAAGTATTTGAGGGCAATGGGATTGTATCCGCAATCCTGTCCCCTGTAACGGATGAAATCCAGGTTGAATCCATCGATGTCATAATTTTCCACAATCTCCATGAAAACATTGATTAGATAATCCTGTACCTCCGGAATCCCTTGATCCATGTACATTCGATCCACGATGAATTGATCCCCCGCATAATTCTCGCTGATCCATTCCGGATGAAGATCGAGCACATGGCCGGGCGGCGGCGTATCTGTTGTCAGAACGCGATACACCAGCGCCAGGGGATGAACCTGGATATACGCCTTTCCTTCTGAAGTATCGTGCGCCTTTTCCACCAAGTAGCCCAGGGGATCGAATCCCGCCGGAATCCCCGAAGCCCATGGTTCGTAGCTGGAATTGTAATAAGCGTCGGCTATACCGCGAACTCCGAAGCAGAGGGCGTTGAAATTGCCATTCCGAATTCGATGGAGAAGGATATCTATTTTTTCCGGGGTGTTCGCGGAATAGGCGAACGCCAAACGCAGCTCCGGAGATGTGAATTCATCATAAGCCACAAGGCATTCGTAATCCTGAGTACACGCAGCAGCGCCATTTACTGTGGAGGCGCAAACGTGATATTCAAAAACGCTTCCCGCATCTCCCGAAGGAATCTCCCCCCCGAAGATCATGTCGCCTGCATTATCATCGCCGTGCATCCCATCATCATAAAGAGACGCTTCCACTTTCTTTTCAGGGGAGTTCCAGCTTGTCGCCGTAACGGAGCTGATCTCATCGAAAGACCAGATAAAGACGCGTACGGAAATAGGCTGGCGCGCAGCGGGCGTTGGTACGTCTTCGTTCAGAAGGGTGATTTCCGGAGGTATGGCGTCTTCGTTGCCCATGTACAAGGCGATAGCCGCATCCGCAATAACCACCTTGCCGGGCGTCCCCTCATTGCTCACAATTACTTTGTTGATGCCGGCATCGAAGGGATAAACGCCCAGGGAACGCCAGCCATGCTCACCGATATTTTGAGGGAGAACCCTTTCTTTCGTTCCGTTGCGGGCGTAAATAAGATAAGGAACCTTGTCGTTCCGATTGGAACCTGTGGAGAACCATACCCGAATCTCGTAATTGCCGGATTCAAGCATGGGCATTTCCCAAATGGCAATGGAGCTGGAGGTGGCGCTGCAACCTGCGAAAAGGTAATCGTCATTATAACCGAGCGTTACGGTTCCCGTTGTCCAACCCCCTGAGGTGGAAAAGAGCGGGTCTCCATTATCTACGATCATATCGTCGATCAATCCCTCGCTTATACGGGGAGAGAGCAGAACCATGTTCTTCCCGGTTTCAAGGTTATAACGCCCCAGAGGTTCCCAATCGCCGCCGGTTGTTTGATCTATTGTCACCAGGGGAAATCCCCCGGAATAGCCGATGTAATAATGCGTTTGTGAAAAACGATTGGCGCCGCTGGTATAGTATACAAAAATGTCGTATTCGCCTGCAACCGGAATTTCCGCCGCCCAATAAGCGTATCGGGAGGAGGAATCGGAAACGGATGTATAAAGGTAATCGCCGCCATATCCCCCGGGAAAACTTCCTGGTGTCCAGGCGCCGTTTGTAAAGAAGAGGGGACCCGAATTATCGGTTATAATCTCGGCGACGCCGGAACCGTCTTTATGCCTCCACTTTACGGCGTCGGCGATTACGACCTGGGAAAATGACAGGGAAGGCAAAAGCAGTATCAGGCAAATCCGATGAAAGAAAAAAAAGCGCGGTAAAAAAAGTCTTCTCAACATAATATACAATGAATCTCCTTAATCTAAAATGTCGCCCTTTTCGATTTTTTACGTTTTCCAGATGTTGATTTCGGGGATGGCTTTTCATCCATCCTTTTCCGGAAAAAAATCAGGCGCGCTCCGTAAATAAAGATCAATCCGGCGCCGCAGACGCAGATCAAAACAACCAGCGGCTGGAACGGGACGCGGTACCGCATGTTCTCGCTCAGTTCCAGCGCATTTGTCGTTATACTGAGCGTCAAAACAATGGCGCATACCAGGAGCGTTTCCATCAGGCGCCGCCTTTCACGCCATAACAGGATCGAACTCAGGATGGCGCTGATGAGAAAAAGTTTGAATTGAATTTTATTGAACCAGTTTTTCTGCAGAATTCCCGCTTCGACGTTTTTGATCCAGAATCCCCAGAATATTTTCTTTTGCAGCCGGGAAAGATTCTCCGTGGATTCCTTCGATTCCGGGGGCTGAAAATACATCAGGAAACGGTTCGCCCACATCATATCCCATGCAATCCAGAAGGTCTTCCAATATAATTTTGGATTATCCCAAATGAGTCGAAGGCACAATTTCGTCATGAATTTTTCAAACTCTTTATCTGTTTTGATCCCCAGCCCCTGCGCCCCGGAGAACATCTTTTCCCTGGCGCGGTAATATCCCCCTATGGTTGTGAGACGTTCATTCCTGATATTCACATACGGATCTCTTATGGCGGCGTATTCATCAGGGAGTTTTTCGAAATAAAGCCCCACGTGGTTCGTCAATCCGGCATTCATCATGAAGGGGCTGAAGGAAAATCCGTTTCCACGAGATTGATTTCCCTTCAACCAGATAAAACAGGGCAAAACGGAAAGCGCAACGTAAATTGAAGAATGAATGACGATGCGCTTCCATTCCATTCCTGATTTGGATTGGAAAACAAGCCCGAGAAGGAAAAATAAAAACACGGGCGCGAGCATGGGGGCAAAAGCGGGTCTTACAATGGCGGTAATTCCCATAACGATACCCGATGGAATCGTCCATTTCAGATTTCTCTCTTGAGCGGATTTCACAAGCATCAGAATCGATAAAAGGAGCAGAAATCCGGATAAACTTTCCGTGAGAATCGCAAAATCGAATTGGATGATAATAAAATCGAGGTTGAATGAAAGGGCGACCAGCGCCCCGATGATTTTATTCCCCGTAATCCGTACCCCCAGCGCATACAACGTCATTATGTTTAAAAGCCCTAGGATGAATAACTGACTTATCACAACCGCCTTCCGGTTTTTGATCCCGGCAAGCTTATAAACAAACGCAAGATACGCCGGATACGCCGGCGTGCGGGGATAAGAACTCCACAGGCTGTTTCCCTGAAGAAGGCTCACGGCTCCCCGATCATAGCTGTCGCTGTCTCCGAAATAATTGGGCGCGATTCCCCTGTAAAGCGACCATCGCAGAAAAAAGGAAATGACAAGGATGATGACGATCAGGCGATGCCGGATAAAAAATGATAGGATATTACGCGCAATGCGGAATAACAATTCCTTATGTTTATCTTCGTGATCCGGTTCTCTGATCTCGCTTGTTTTCTGTAAACTTTCCGTGTTCATTTATTCGCTTCCCATTCGATGATCAGGAAGGGCGGGAGGGGATTTTCAATCGCATCCGGCGCCAGCGTTCCCGCGCGTAAGATAGCGCCTTTTGCCTCCCATAAGATCGCGATATGATCTCGCAGCGGAGCGGGAATCCGCTTTTCCTCCAGCCATTTTTTCAAAGGCTTTGTCATTCCTTTCTCGTTCACGGCGTCTCCCTGTTTTCTTGATCTTATTTCCAGAGGGAAACTTGTTTCCGGGAGCGGAATCGCCCATTGAAAGGGCATGTCTTTCCGCCGATGTCTCACAACCCTCAATCTGAATATCAGATTTCCACAGAAAAAAGATTTGGATTTCCCTTTTTGAGAAATATCCCTTTTTGTGATTCTCAATCCGGATGCGGTATTCGTAAAATAAGGATGGTTGAGCGTTTTATTCTGTATTTTCAGAAGAAGCGGCGTCAATTCTTCGATGATCTTTTCTTTTGAAATAAGGCGGGGGAGGGACGCCCTGATGAACATGATCCTTTCATAATCCCTGTATGCGATCAATCCCCCGCAAAGCCGCAGCAATGTTCCGCTTTGCTCCTCGTGAACGAGTTTGTAAAGGGAGTCGATCTCGCGGGCTCCGGTAGAGGCTTTCCCTTGTAAGATGTTCCATATCCATTCGCGGAAAAGCTCCGTTGCGAGCAAATCCGGAAAGGATGCGACGTCTTTCAGATACAACCACTCTCCATATAAATTCCCAAGACGCGCCTTTTTCCTTTTGCGTCTTAAAATCCGGCTTATCTCGGATTGAATGTAATCGTACGCGCCACCAAAATGATCCGCGCATTGCGCCAGCGTCTTTTTCACTGCCGGATTGAACTCCCTTTCCAGAAGGGGAATCAGATCGTGGCGCAGTTTGTTGCGAAGATAGGAAACGTCACGATTCGACATGTCTTCGCGCCACTGGATTCTGTTTTGCCTGAGAAATAAGAGGATGTCGCTTTTGGGAATATTCTTCATAGGGCGGAGAAGGGGAAAACCTTTGAACAAGGAATATTCCCGGAATCCGGAGAGTCCCTTGATCCCGCTTCCTTTCAAAAGCCGCATGAGAAAGGTCTCTACAAGATCTTCTCTGTGATGCCCCAGAATCGCAGCCGAAGCCCCGATCTTTTTCGAGCATTCCAGGATCGCTTCCAGCCGTTTTTGCCTCAAGGCGTCCTCCGACGCCTTCTCCCCCTTCCTGAAATTAAGCCTTCGAATATGAAGGGGCGTTCCCGTTTCCTCACATATCTTCTTTACAAAAGATTCGTCAGCGTTCGCCTCTTCTCCGCGAATCCCATGATTGACGTGAATCGCCTCCAGGCAAAACCCCATAACAGGGGAGAGGCGAAGGAGGGCGTGAAAAAGCGCTGTGGAATCCGCGCCTCCTGAAACGCAGCATAAAAGTATCCTTCCGGGCGCCGCTTCCCTATTCCGGGAAAGCGCTCTCTTCACAGATTCTATTAATGGTTGACTTTTATCCCGCAATTTCGGATTTTCCCTTTCTGAAATATACGGTAAACTATTTACAGGGAAAGTAATGTCCCTGTCAAAAGAATATCATGAGGTGATAATCCATGGGAAAAGATAAAGACAGAAAAAGCCGCGCCCTCGAGATCGATCGGAGACTCATGAAAATCTATCCCGAAGCGAAAACCGCCCTGCATTATTCCAATCCGCTCGAGCTGCTCATCGCCACCATTCTCTCCGCGCAATGCGCGGATGAAAAGGTGAATCAAGTCACGCCCGCGCTTTTTGGCGAATATAGAACAGCCAGAGATTATGCCGATGCTCCCTTGAACGAGCTGGAAGGCATGATTCGCCCTACCGGATTTTTTCGCAACAAGGCAAAGAGCATACAAGGATGCTGCAAAACGCTCGTAAAAAATTTCGCCGGTAAGATTCCTGAAACGATGGAGGAAATGGTCACCCTTCCCGGCGTGGGAAGAAAAACCGCCAATCTTGTTCTTGGCGCCGTTTACGGAATCCCTGGAATTGTGGTGGACACCCATGTGCGCCGCCTTTCAGGAAGACTCGATCTTTCGGATAACGCAGATCCGGATAAAATCGAATTCGATTTAATGCCCCTTATTCCAAAAGATCGCTGGACCCCCTTTTCCCACCAGCTCGTGTATCATGGGCGAAATACATGTTTTGCCCGGAAACCCAATTGCTCGGAGTGTATTCTCCGCGACCTCTGCCCCTTTCCCGATCATAGCGAATAGTTGACGATATTTTAGCTCATCGCCACGAATAAGAGAGTATTTATCCCCCTTCCGCATTCCCTTCGTGAACTTGGAGCCTTAGTGGCAGAAAATAAAAAACCTGTGGTTAATCGATAAACCCGCCTTCAAACCGCGAATGATATCAGTTATACATTTTTGAAAGAAAAAAAGAAATCGTTTCTTTTCGTGGTTTAATATTGATTTTCCCGCAAAGTTTCCATAATTTCCCTTTTTGAACGCATATTAAAAAAATCCTTTTTCGGAAGATTATGTCCAACTTCATGAAATCCACGCAAAGGGCGCGTTGCCTTCTGCTTTTCCTGATTCTCCTATCCTCCTGCGCGCACGCCCCCCGCTCCAAAGTCGTTCATCCCAGATTCAAAGGCTTGAAAGTTTCACTCGCTCAGGATAGACAGCCCGATGAACTCACCGTCGAAAAAGCCTTGTTCTTCGACGGCGCGCTGTTCATCAAACAGAAATCCGGCAATAAAATCATCTATTCAAAAGGAAACAGGGAGGAAATCCGCGTCAAAAGAAGGCATAAATCCAAAATCCAGAACGCTCCCGAAAGCGACTTCATCATCCACCTCGATCAACACAGCGATAAACCCTGGAAAAACCTCCCCCTCAACGCAAAAGAAGTCTCCCTTAAATCCTCCGGCGACTGGATCGAACTCATGAATCTCTTCATCATCCCGCTTGTTCCGCGCGACGGCGAATCCGGCATCATCATTGACTTCTGGACCGAGGTCGAAATCTTCTTCTGGTTCAACTCCGATACCCGCAGATATTCCTCCTCCCTCCTCCAGGATAAACCACCCGGCATCGCCACACTAGGCGTTCGCTCTTTCTCCAATATCCTCAAAGAATCCTGGAACGCCATTGAAGATCATCCCGCCATCAGCGCCGATCCCAACCCACGCCTCCTTTTTCAAACCCTCTGCGGAAAAGATATAGAACCCTACTCCTTCCCCTTCTTTTTCCTCGATCTCGAGAAAAAACAGATCATGGCGGTTCAGTTCCTCCCCGATCGCGCCTCCAATAAAATCTACTCCTCCAGCATTTATCCCCACACGATCAATATCGTCAAAAGCATGCTCGGCATGATCAATAGACCCTTTACCACCCTCGGCAGGTCCTTTTTCTTCATCGGCGACTACATCACCGACACCATCCGCCCCAATTCACTTTCCCGCCTCACTCATCTTCCCATTCCCGAACTCAACTCCGGTTCCGGCATGGACCTCGACGCATTCGAAAAAGAACTCGATCAGCGCACCTCCTCCGAAAAGTCCCGGGGCGCCATTGATTTCCTCGTGCGCGGGGAAAAATTCTTCCCCCGCTTCATCGACGTCATGATGAACGCTGAAAAATCCATTGACATCCGCCTCTTCATATTCGATTCCGACGATTACGCCCTCAAGATCGCCGACATCCTCAAAGACCGCTCCTCTCAAGTCAATGTCCGCGTCCTTCTCGACGGCATGGCGACCATCGGCTCCGCATCCTCCCTCCCGCGCTATATCCCCAAAGGATACGAAAAGTCCTTCTCCATCAAACGCTATCTCAAATCCGGCTCCGACGTAAGCGTCCGCTTTCGCCCCAACGTCATCTTTTCCCTCGATCATACCAAAACCATCATCATAGATCAGAAATGCGCCTTTCTCGGCGGCATGAACATCGGCAGGGAATACCGCTACGAATGGCACGACCTCATGATGGAGGTGAACGGACCCATAGTGGACGTTCTCCAGGAGAAATTCGACCGGGCATGGGCGTTTTCCGGCTTGGGCGGCGATCTCGCCGCAGCCTGGAGCGCCCTTGCAGGAACGAAAGACCGCAACCCCCTTTCCGGTTATCCCATCCGCGCGCTCTACACACGCCCCGGCGGCGCCGACATTTTCAACGCGCAGCGCCGCGCCATTCAGAGAGCGAAAAAATTCATCTTCATCGAAAACCCCTATTTCGCCGACAGCCACATCATTTACGAACTCGTCCGCGCAAGAAAAAGAGGCGTGGATGTCCGCGTCATTCTTCCCGCGGAAAATGACTGGGAACTCATGAATTACAACAACATCATCATAGCCAATATCCTTATTGCCAATGGCGTCCGGGTTTATCTCTTCCCCGAAATGACCCACGTAAAAGCAGCCGTTTATGACGGCTGGGCGTGCGTCGGTTCCGCCAATTTCGATCGCGCCAGTTTCCGTTTGAACAGGGAACTCAGCATCGCCACATCCGAGCCGTGCGTTGTGCAGGAACTGTTGAAAGAAGTCTTCTATCCCGACTTCGCCTTTTCCCGCGAACTCACCGAACCCTATCCCGTCAAGTGGCGCTACTATTTCCTCAAAGCCTTCGCCAGCCATTTGTAAAAAGTCCAATAGAGAAAGTAACCACGAATCTCC
>JAFGFK010000085.1 GCA_016931135.1 Candidatus Sumerlaeota bacterium
AAGGGACCGGAAACGCGGAGTTTCTTTTTATCGATCTCCGGTTGATCGTAAAGCGTCTTTTCTTCAATTGGTTCAGCATTTGTTAAAGACTCAAGAGTTATATGATTAACTTTTTTATAGATGAAACCCTGGCGGATGTCGTCGCTCGATTCATCATAGAGATTGTAATAAGGAAAGGAAGCGGTGAGGAGGTTGGTTTTTGCGATATTCAGGGCGATGCGGGAGGTGTCGATCGTGATCCAGCGCCTTCCCCATTGTTCCGCGACAAAAGCCGTAGTTCCCGAACCGCAGGTTGGATCAAGAACCAGATCACCAGGATCGGTGGTCATGAGAATACAACGCTGTATAGGTATATCACCAGTTTGAACAATATATCTTTTATCTTGTGATCCTACAGTATCATTCCATGGATTTGTGACTTTTGTTATAGGGAAATCATTATAAAATAAAATATAATTCAGGATATTCCCTTTGGGTTGAACTCTTTTCAATTTAACCAATTTATCCATTTTATTTTTTTCTATTCCCCAACCATTTAAAGGGGATTTATAAATTTTCCCTTCAAATATATAGTCATAAATATTTTTTTCATTTTTCCCTATAGGAGCAGGATGTTTTAATCTCAAGATTTTGGCTCCATTTGGTATTTCAACATATCCTGATATTTCTTCATCTGTCATTTTTCTTCGTTTTCCATTATATAATTCTACCCAATTCCAATCCATCGAACCTTTTATATCATATTCTTTATACAAATTTAAAATTCAGGGAACGGAATTCTTTGAAAATCTCTAAGATTTTTGATGATAGAAGCGCACGAATATATTGATAGGCTTTAAATTGGGGTTTCATATTTGGATTATTTCAAAACGCAATCGAACAATTCTGTCAGAATAGTAATACTTACCATATATGACTGTATATATGGTTTCAATGGTAATTTAAAATTCTATTTTTGTGAAGAACATATCCTCTTGACAGTTTAATAAATTGAATCATATTTATAATTCATAAAATTTGATCTGATTAAAGCATTTGACAGTGGGAAACGTATAATCAGAATAATGGATAACTAATACCATTTAAAATATTGAATTCATGGGACTTATTTACAGAAAATGACTACTTCCACCGACTTTATTGAAGCAGCTTACTCCGATCTGGGGTATTTGTCTGTATATGGCGAACGGCTCTTAGACGCGGCCGGTAGCGTTGGGTCAATTGAAGATGAGATTTGGACAGATAAAGGCGATTGGCTTGCTCTTGCTAAAGAGGTTAACGCTGAACGTATTTTCTTCCTCGAGAATAATCCCGTTATTGTTTTTGCTCGTATTGAATCGGATAATTGGGAAAAAATCAGGCGTATATATAACCGCATCTGGAGTATGGCGCGTCCGCGCCTGTTATTTCTTGCAAAACCTGGCGAGTTGGCTGTTTATGACTTGGCTCATGTACCTCCAATAGAAGGAAGTGAACCCGATTCTCTAAAGCCTCTTGGGTTTGCGCGTTGTATTGCCGAGGTTGCAGATAAATTAGCCCGATTCCGTCGTGAGGAGATTGAGTCTGGAAATGTTTTTGAAGTGGAAAAGCGATTCGGAGATCTGAAGAATCGCGCCGATAAACAACTGATCCATGATCTCAAGGCTGTACGAAGGAAACTTATATCATCAGGATTGGGAGGAAAAAATCTCAAATACGCTCACGCCCTGATCGGTCGTTCGATTTTCATCCGTTATCTGGAAGATCGAGGGGTATTGACGGAGAAATATTTCAAGAAAATCGTGAAAGGGAATTCAGCCTGGAATAAAGCCCTCGATAAGTCTCCCTCTTTGCCCGGTTATGAGATGGGCGCTCGCAAACCGATTTATCCCCGAATACTCAAGAATCATGATTTCACGTTTGCTCTTTTTCGGCAGCTTGCCGAAGATTTCAACGGCGATATGTTCCCCGATGTGGAAAACGAAAGTAAAGTTGTTAAAAGTAATCATCTCCAACAAATTCACGATTTAATGTATGGAGAAGTTGGATCGCAAAAATCGTTATTTTTTTATGCCTATGACTTCAAGGTCGTTCCCGTTGAATTGATCAGCAGTATCTATGAGGAATTCTATCACGAACAAGGTGAAAAGGCGAAAGAATACGGCGCGTTCTACACCCCTCCCGCATTGGCGGAATTTGTCGTTTCCCAAACCCTTACTCCCCAGCGCCTTGCCACGAATCCGCGGGTAATGGATCCGGCCTGTGGTTCGGGAATTTTCCTGGTTGAGTCTTTCCGAAGAATAGTTCGCCATAGGATGGCAAAGCAAAAACGCCGCCTTCGATTTGAAGAACTTCGCAAGATAGTTCGGGATCAGCTTGCTGGTATCGACATAAATCCAGAGTCTATAAGTGTTGCGGCTTTCAGCCTTTATCTGGCTATGCTGAACTACCTGGAGCCGCCGGACATTTTCGAACAAATCGCGAAAGGGAATCGCCTTCCAAACCTTATTGTAGATGAAAATAGGAAAGATTCATTGAATATTCTGCTTGCGGCAAACGCCTTCGATATGGGGCGGATCGAAACCGATCCTTTCTTGAAATCCTTATTCGGTTCGGAATGCGCGGATGTGGTTTTAGGAAATCCACCCTGGGGATCGGTACGAATACAGGATAAGGAAGCGAGAGAACAGAACAAAGTTGCCATGCAATGGTGCCAAAAGAGAAATCTCCCGATTGGAGACCAGGAACGCTCTCAAACCTTCATTTGGCGAAGTCTGGATATGCTGAAGCAGGATGGCGTTTCCGGACTACTTGTCTCTACAGGAGTCTTCTTTAAACATCACCGCAACAGCGTAGATTTTCGCCGGAAGTGGATTACTTCATGTTCCCTTGATGCTGTATTTAACTTCTCGCATTGTCGTCATGTTTTTTTTGAGGGAGTCAACTCTCCATTTGCGTTTATCTTATTTCATCAAGGGAATAACAATCCCAACCGCCTCCCAATTCAATACTGGTCTGCAAAAAGAACAAAGACAATAGAAGGGATGCAATCAATTGTCTTTAGTCGAAATGATCTTAATCAGATACCTGCAGATATGGACCTGTGGAACCACTGGATTTGGAAAGTCTTATGGTGGGGAACTCATCAAGATGAAAGGTTAATACGTAACTTGAAGACTTTTACGCCATTACGTGATCTCACAACAAATCAAAACACAGGGCAGGGTTACAAAAAAGCTAATCAGAAAAATGAAGCTGCTTGGCTTAAAGAATATAAATCGCTACCCATAAAACACTTTTCTCGTTATGGAATCTTGAACTTGCCTTCCTTACTTAAAGAGGTTCCAGATAGGATTGAAACCCGAGGCGTTCGTGAAGTATATGATGGAATCCGTTTGTTGGTTCAGAAAGGAATAGATCAAAGATCCAAGCCTAAAGGAACAATCAATGCTCGAATCGATGATAGAAGTTTTTGTTTTACTGATGCGTTATTCGGAATAAAACTAATTGGGAGAGAGATTTGGGAGTATAAGACAGTGTTGGGAATTGTATGGTCATCTTTAGCGCGTTACTATTTCTTATTGACGGTTGCTAATTGGGGGAACTGGCACGATGAAATAAAATTGAAAGAGGAACTTCTATCCCTTCCTATACAACTTCCCAAACAGATGCAACTTCGGTACGACATACTTCACTTAGTTGAAGAGCTACAAACTTATGATTCACGAATAATAAAAGAAGAACTATTTTCTTTTCCTGAAGCGATTCCCAAAGAAGAATTGGAAAAGAAAAGGCGCGAACTTGAAAACAAATTGGACAACGCAATTTTTGAACTCTATGGTCTTAATGAAGCGGAAATCGATCTTATCCGCGATATGTGCGATATTGGAATAGATTTTTATTATAACAAAGAAAAAAGCAATGCCGTTAAACCCGTAACTTTTGTTTGCCCGAAACCAAACATTGGCAATCTAAAGGAAGTCCCTCAAGGTCATTTAGGAGATTATATCCGGGTATTTGCTCAATCGTGGTCCGCTTACATGGATCCCGGAACGGAGATGCATTGGGAAGTCAGAATTTCACCGAAGCCCTCCACAATGCTTGCTATTATCTTCACTTTTCACGATGAAGGCGACAATCCTGAAAATCCTCAAGATCTTCAAACTGAGTGGGATGATATTTTGATCAAATTGGATAAAACGTTGGGGGAGAAAATTAGTTCTCGAATCTACCTTGATGGATTGGCAAGAGCGGTTAGCGATGACAGTATCATAATTATTAAACGTAATGAACTTCGCTTTTGGACAAAAAGCATGGCAAGGGAAGACGCGGAAGGATCTCTTGTTCAATCCATGCAGCGCAATTCCATGAATAGCGATGTCCACTTATGAGCAAACTACAACGTCCCAAAGACTCAAATCTATGGAAAAGACATGTGGAATGTGTGTTGCGTGTAATTTCAGGCGCGTTGATAAGATTACATAAAAGATGTGATCTTCCTGATAGAGAAGAAGATTTGGATAGGTTTTTATATCTCGACGCCAAAATAGAATATTCAAATTTATCGAGTGATAAACGCCCAAGTGGATTTAATCTTATTCAGAAATCAGAAAATACGCCATCGAAAGAATCTGATATTGGAGAGGAATGGACTTTTAAGAGACCCGATTTTAAATGGCGTTTATGCAATGATCTTGCTAACACAACCGATGAATTAACAATGGATTTTGATATTGAGAGTAAACGCCTGGGAAAACCTACAAGCCCAAATTGGATTCTTAATCGCGAATATGTTGAAAATGGAATAAGTCGTTTTATACTTTCCACCCACAAATATGGAAATGGAGTGGATTCCGGGTTGATGATTGGCTATATTCAAACAATGATTCCGATGGATATTCTCAAAGAAGTTAACCAATACATTACGGAACAAAGTAAAAACAATATGCCATCGATTTCATTCCGAGAAGAGTATTTTGAAAAAAATAAAATTGCACAAACCTCTCAATTCATAAAAAGGCGTTGCTTCCCACCCCCTTGCTTCACTTTATATCACCTTTGGATCGACCTGAGAAGCAATTGATTGTCTCTTTAAATTAATTTATCAGAGCGCAATTTATGTCTTTTATCAGGAAGCCCTTTCTTTCACAATGAAAATCAATAGACAATTCACAATCAACAATAATCCTCAGTCATTCTCAAATGTATTGACAAATTTCAATTCAGGATATGTTGTAAATTCTTGTATGAGATATGGAAAGTGAGCGGGTGAAAAATTTTTATAGAAATTTTTTGAAGGGGGGCAAAATGAATCTTTCAGGTTTCTCCGGTTTTTTAAAGCATTCCTCTTTCGCACTTTTATTTCCCTTGTTCTTCATCACCTTTTTGATGTTGATGATTTACAATCTGAAAACCAATCTTCCCGCCGCCACAGAAGATGCTTCAAGGGAATCCGTCATTGTTCCCTTTGAAAGCGAAGGCGAGCCGGGGCTCTGGGAGGGATACGATCCTGAGAAGATCGAACCGATCCCCACGCCTCAGATCGATCCGGAACAGGGGGGGCGCCTCGCCTCTCCCTTTATTCTCACGCCGGAAAAAACAATAAAAAAACCAACTATAGAAGGCGTTCAACCAGGTCCCCCCTCTCCTTCTCCAGCTCAACGCGCCGGCGCCCTTTCCGGGAAATTCATTTACGTCAACCCGGGTCACGGATGGACATACGGAAGCGGTTCCTGGAACACCCAGCGGGTTAATTGGAACGAGATCGTTGAAGATCACCAGAACGCAGACCAGGTGTGTTTCTTCGTGATCCAGTACCTGCGAAACGCCGGCGCAACGGTGATTCCCATCAGGGATGTGGGTCCCTTAACTGAAATGCGCATCATTGATAACGACGATGCGGAATTCACCTTATCCGGCGCCTGGAATCAGAGTACAGGAACTCCCTTCTGGGGGGATTCCGGTGATGCGGTTCATTATGTTTTTAGTGATACCAATACCACTGAAACCGCAACTGTGCGCTGGACGCCCCATTTTTCCAAAGCGGGGGATTATCCCGTGTTTGTGTGGTACCTGGACAGCGCCAATCGAACAACCGACGCCCGTTATCGCATCGTGCACAAAGGCGGGATATCGCATATTTCCCTTGATCAAAGGCGCGTGGGAAAGGGCTGGGTATGGCTCGGGAGTTTCTATTTCGACGCGGGTTCAAATGGATACCTCGAACTTATCAATCAATCATCAGAACTGGGGAAAGTGGTTATCGCCGATGCCGCGCGTTTCGGAAGCGGCGTTCATCAGAATTCAGGCTATCCCATGTATGAAATGAATGCGCATGAATACACGGTTTTTTCCAACGCCCCCAGTTCGGTAACCGATGTGAGCGATGTCTGGTGTCGCCCCCGGATGGCTTCTTACATGAACAACGCGGAAATAGATCGCGTCTGTTACATGAGTTTCCACACCAACGGCTCCGGCGCGCATACGGCGCGGGGCGCCATGGTTCTGAAAAATTCAGCCAGCTGGGATGGAGGTCCTGCTCCTTATGTGGATCAGTTCAATTCCGCCATCATTCACCAGGTGGATGACGATCTTGAGTATTTCTGGGGGCTCCCTTCACGAAATTACAACGTATATACCAGTTCCTACGGGGAACTGACCTATAATAATTTGAACGGCGAGATGACGGCAACCATACTGGAATCGGCTTTTCACGATGAGCCGAATGACGCGAATCTTTTGAAAACTCCGGGATTCCGCCAGGATACGGCGCGCGCCGTGCTCCAGGGCATCATCGATTATTTTGTCGATACGCATGGAACGGCTTCCAGGAACTATCCCCCCGATTCTCCTTCTCATCTGAGCGCCATTCAAAACAGCGAAGGTCATGTTGTTCTTTCCTGGCTTGCTCCCCCTTACGGGGGATACGGCGCCCATGAAGCGACAGGATATTATGTTTACAAATCAGATGATGGATTTTCCTGGGATAACGGCATCGATGCGGGAAACGCTACTTCCTATGAATATTCCGGTGATTTTACCCGGGGGCAGGATTATTATTTCCGCGTTTCGGCTTATAACTCAGGAGGCGAATCTTTTCCGAGCGAGACAGCCGGGTCGCGGATAACCACAGATGGCTCGAGACCGGATATCCTGATTGTTTCAGGATTCCGGCGTTATGACAGAGAAATCATTTCCCGATATTATGACTCTAAAAACGGCTGGTCAAAACGGGTATGGCCCTGGCTTGCGAATCATTACAATTATGCTGCAATCCACGGAGGCGCGCTGAAAATGTGCGGATTTTATTTCGATTCCAGCGCCCATGAAAAGATATTGAACGAATCTATCCTTCTTACGGATTACAATGTTGTGGATTGGATTCTGGGAAGGGAAGGCGAAACGGATGAAACCTTCAGCGCAACCGAACAAATTTTGATATCGAATTACCTTTCCCATTGCGGCAGGATTTTCATATCCGGAGAGGAAATGGGATTTGATCTCGATCTTTCGCCTTCTTCAAATCTGGAAGACAAAGCCTTTCTGCATAATATCCTTCAAGCGCAATGCGTTCAAACCGATGGTTCCGATACAAACCTGGCGAACTGCCCTTCCGGAACGATTTTCTATGGTTTGACTCCGGTTAATTTCCAGAAGGATTTCGATTCCGGAATCTACGACGTGATCTCTCCGGATGCTTTCACCGGTTTGGGAGATGGGGCAATAACCGCCATGACTTATGACGATACAGGTTTGGGCGCCGCCATCCAATACTCGGATATGACAAAGAAGATCGTGGTTATGGGTTTCCCTTTTGAGGCAATACATGGCGAAATTTCGCGTTCTGATGTCATGGGGCGGATCATGAGTTATCTGAACGTACCCTGCGAACCTGATCCCAGGCTCCAGGAACTTTTGGATTACCTTGTAGCGCGAGGCGGATATCCCCACGAGGTAAATCAGGACGCAATTGTCGATGTAGGGGATGTGGTCTCTATAATTATCCTTTCCGAAACAAGATATTAGGAGGAGCGTCTTGACTTCAGCGCCAGGAACGCGAGATGATACTGGCGAAGCATTCTCTATAAAAATTTATCCCGATTTTCATGAAGATTCCAGGAAGTCAAAAAGGAGAAAATGATGTTCAAAAATATCCCTGTTGAGCATCCGAAGCCCGATGCAAAGGAATTTATCGACATCCTCATGGGGAAAAAGAAGAACAGGGTTCCCCTTGTGGAATATCTGGTCAATGATCCGGTAAGAAAACCTGTTATGACGGATTTACTTCAGAAACCCTGGGTGGACTATCTTTCCGATCGGGATTCACAAAAGGCATACCTGGATAATTTCATAGAGTTCTGGTATCGTCTGGGATACGATGTCGTGCGCTTCGAGATTGCCCTCCCCTTTCCGTTTCATCATGTGGAAACCGGGGATGTGGGAACGCCCTCCTCTGGAACAAGATCCTGGCTCGATGAACACAAAGGGGCAATTTCCAGCTGGGAAGATTTTGAAAAATACCCCTGGCCTGAAGTGGAAACCTTCGACTTTTTCCCTTATGAATACCTCAATGATAACATGCCGGAAGGCATGGGGCTTCTCTCATGCCATGCGGGGGGAATCTTCGAGCATCTCTCCATGATCATGTCTCTGGAAGGCTTGAGCTTCGCCTTGTACGAGAATCCGGACCTTGTGAAGGCGATTACGGATAAACTGGGAGACATTATGACCGAATTTTACAGACATCTCCTCGATCTTGACCGCGTGATCGCCATATTCCCGGGGGATGACATGGGTTTTCGAACAGGAACCATGATTTCGCCCCAGCAATTGAAGGATTACATCCTCCCCTGGCACAAGAATTTTGCCCGGATGACCCATGATAAAGGGCTTCCTTATTTTCTCCATTCCTGCGGCAATGTCTTATCCATCATGGAAGATCTGATAAACGATATAAAGATCGATGGAAAGCATTCGTATGAAGATGCGATTATACCTGTGCAGGATTTTCAATCCCGGTATGGAGACAGGATCGCTGTTCTCGGGGGTATGGATGTGGGGATTTTGTCCACCGGATCTCCGGAAGAAATCCGAAGACATGCCCGTTTCCTGATAGAAACATGCGGAAACAAGGGGCGGTACGCCATTGGATCCGGAAATTCAATACCAACATACATACCTGTTATAAACTATCTTTCCATGGTAGATGAAGCCTTAAGAGAAGTGTGAAGTTTGAAGTTTGAAGTTTGAAGTAAGGTATTCAAATATAATTTAAAAAATATGACTTTTCTCAATGAAATTGTATACATTCCGCATTCCGCACTTTTAAACGCCTGGGCGATCCCCATTCCGCACTCCGAATTCGCAAATCCGCATTCGTAAATCCGCATTCCCAATTTCTCATTTTCTCGAAGGGATACAACTTATATTTAGTTTTTAAACGTTTTTACAACCATTTAAAATTATATAAACTCAAAATTATCAGTAATATACGTATTAAAAAAATTTTTTTATCCATGTACTTTTTTACTTGACTTATTTTAATAATGTTTGCTAAACATATAACTGTATTTTGATTGTTAATAAGGTTCTTTACACATAAAAAAGTTTTCAAACCCTAAAGATGGCCACGGGTTTGTTATAAGAGCTCCCTTGAGTAAGGAG
>JAFGFK010000086.1 GCA_016931135.1 Candidatus Sumerlaeota bacterium
TCATGCCGGTTACAGTAGGCGGCGGACTTCGCTCTATTGATGACATTAAAAAGATGCTGCGGGCGGGGGCGGATAAAATTTCACTGAATACATCGGCAGTTCTGCGCCCCGAACTTGTCAGGGAGGGGGCAACCCGTTTCGGAAGCCAGTGTATCGTGGTGGCAATCGACGCCAAAAGATCCCCATCCGGAAAAGGGAAAGAGAAACCGGGATGGGAGGTGTTTACACATGGAGGCAGGACTCCCTCAGGATTGGATGCAGTGGAATGGGCAAAAAGAGTCGAATCCCTGGGCGCGGGCGAGATTCTTCTTACCAGCATGGATTGCGACGGAGCCAGGGATGGCTATGACCTGGAATTAACAAGGCGTATATCCGAGACAATCGGTATTCCGGTCATTGCCTCGGGGGGAGCGGGAAACCTGACGCATCTTTACGAAGCCTTTACAATGGGAAAGGCTGATGCCGTTCTTGCGGCTTCGATTTTTCATTACGGTATGTTTACAATCCTCGAGGCAAAAAAATATTTGAAGGATAAAGGCGTTCCCATGCGATTATCATAAAACCGATGGCGCTTAAAATGAAGAATTTATGGAAATTTCTCCATCTGTTTAACCTGATAACGCTTGTATGTTCAGGATGCAGCGTTATCCGGATTGAATCCGAACCATCCGGAGCTACGCTTCTCCACTCATCGAATGGTATGGCGCCCTGGAAGAAACTGGGAAGCCCGGATCATCCTCTTGTCACCCCAGCCGTTTTGCGCCGTTTCCGTTCCGATCAGGAGTTTTTCCGTGTGGAAAAATCCGGTTACGCTTCGCCGCTACCCCGGATTGCGGAAACCTACCCCTTTCACAGGGAAACGCTTCATTTCCAGCTTGAAAAAACTCCGCAAACCATTGAACGGGAATTCAGAGACAAAGGGTATATCCTGTATCAGAACCAGTGGATAGATCCAAAGGGAGCCGGGCTCGTGGAATACAAGGGAGAATGGATGAAACCGGAGGAGAAATTTGCAGCAGAACAGAAAGACAGGGGTATGGTATTGTACGAAGGCAAATGGATGACGCTCGAGGAGAAGGAAAAGGCGTTCCGCGCGGTTCAGACGTCCCGCGGACTCGTTTCCTTCAAGGAACGCTGGATGACTCGGGATGAAAAGAACCAGGAAGAACTAATCGATCAGAAAGTCGATGAGGTCTCGAGCGGCGTCCATCGCAATCCTGACATCCCGGGAGTAGTGGGAACCATTACTGAGAACAAGACGCGCATTCGCGTCTTGAACGGTACAGGAAATCAAATCATATTTTATTTTTCGGGGAAGAAAAGCCTGCGAGTGGCGCTCGATCCTTATGAAAGCCAGAACCTGGATATTCTTCCGGGGAAATACCGCATTGCAGGCGTAGGCGTCAACCGGGATATCCAGCCATCGTTCTGGACGTTTGAATTCAAACCGGGTTTTCGATACTCTCTTGTGGAGGAGGGAGAACCTTTGCAAATCGAATCTGCCGAAGGACTCGCCATCAGCCCGGATATCATCAGGAAACAATATGACATCCCCGAATTGAAGATTCCGGATTCCCCTACAAGCGGAACGCGGGAGAAACCAAACGCCAATGGGGTAACGGATGAAAAAGACGGCGTAAATAAAGGGGGATTGCAATAAAAGTGACAGATATGTCATTTCATTCCGGAAAGGAGAATAAATCGATGAACGCAGCCATTTTCGGCGCCGGGCTCATGGGCGGCGTGCATGCCGCTTCCCTCGCCTCGATTCCTGATGTCAAACTCAAATGGATTGTGGATCAAAATAAAACAAGGGGAAAGGAACTTGCCTCGACGTACGGCGCCCGGTGGACATCGGATGCGGACGCCGCCATAAGAGACAGCGAAACGGAAATCGTTATCCATGCTTTGCCTACGCCTACCCGCGCGCCTTTTCTGAAACGTTACCTGAGAGAAGGAAAACACATATTCTGTGAAAAGCCTCTTGCGCGCAACCAGAGCGAGGCTAAAGAAATTCTTCAATGTATAAAAGGTTACGATCATGTTTTCATGGTGGGACATGTGGTGCGTTTTTTCTGGGAATATGTTCAGGCGCGCCAGATGGTCTTGAAGGGAGACATCGGCAAACCGGGCATCGTGCGGGTTTCCCGGTGCGGCGGGGCGCCGGCGAGCCGGGATAAAAAAGACAACTGGTACCTGGATTTCGCCAGAAGCGGCGGCGTGATCCTGGACCTTGCCATTCATGATCTCGACTGGCTGCTATGGACATTCGGACCTGCGCAAAGGGCGTATGCCCAAACGGTAAAGGTTAAAAAAGACGTCCCTATATACGCCCTGGGGATCATCAAATTCAAATCCGGGGTTCTGGCTCATGTGGAGGCCAGCTGGATGGAGACTCCTGGCACATTCTGGACCGCCTTTGAAATATGCGGAAGCGGGGGCATGATCGAATTCGACATGAGAAATCAGAGCGCCCTCAAATTAAGCAGAAAGAAAGCCCTTCCGGAGATGAAATCAGGAACCATAATTCCGGAAGCGCCCTGCCTCGAAAGCCCCTATACAACTCAGATGAAACATTTTATCGAATGCGTCCGAAAGGGCAAAAAACCGCTCACAGGGATTCAGGAAGCCAATAACGCCTTGAACCTGGCGATGGATCTTATCGAATCTTCAACGAAGAACAAGCCCGTGGAATACTGAGATATTCTTATCTGGAGATAGGGAGAAAAAAATGCCCCCTGTGATAGGACTCAATTCAGGATTGAGCGTTGATCAAAAAGGGACCCCTTCCTTTTCCCTGGGGGGGGATTATACGAATGCGGTTTTCAAGGCGGGAGGAATCCCTGTCATCCTTCCCGCAACGAAAAATGAAGACGTCATTGATACTTATTTCAAGAAGATCGATGGACTGATCCTGGTAGGAGGTCCCGACCTGGATCCAGCGCTATATGGGGAATCCAATAAACTGGCGACTGTACAGATTGCTCCCCCGCTTCGCCAGGAATTCAGTCTTTTCCTTGCAAGAGAGGCGATTACAAGGGATATTCCGTTACTTGGAATCTGCATGGGATGCCAGGTATTGAATGTCGCCCTGGGGGGCTCTCTCTACCAGGATATCGAATATGAATTGCCCGGCTACTCCGTGCGTCATTTCAGGAAAATCAATTCTATTTCCCCCTTTCACAAGATAGCGATCCTGCCGGATTCCCTTCTCTACCGCATTCTGGAGAAAACGGAGATGGAAGTCAACAGCTACCATCACCAGAGCGTTCGGAACCCGGGAGAGGGATTGAAAGCCACGGCATACAGCGAAGACGGGATTGTGGAATGCATCGAACGTCCGGACAAACGTTTTGCCTTGGGAGTCCAGTGGCATCCCGAGGTGATTCACGAGCGAGAGGAGCAATTATCGTTGTTTCGGGCGCTTGTATCCGCCTCATCGGGGAGAACCTGATCGCCGGAGGTTTCAGGAGAAAGATTCTGATTCCCGGGTGAAAAACTCATCATCTGCATCAGGGCTTGCACGGGCTGGATCAAAAGGGAGTGAACCACCTTTTTCGTTCTTTCCGTCTTCGACTCCTTTACCTTCCTCAAGAGAAAAAAGGCGAGGAGATTCAACAAAATTCCTCCCAGAAAAAAGTAACCAAAGGGTTGAAGCCATCCTGCCGATACAATGTCCAGAACGAATCCCCAGAAAAGCGGGGTAAAACCACTCAGGACGCCTGTTCCCGTAGTATATAACGCAAGAGACATCAGTATGGCGTTTTTCGGCACGGATATCATGGTAAGTCTGGTTGTCGCGATTCCTATGGCTGCCCTGATCCCGCCGGTAACGAGATAGAGAAATACCAGAAATATATAATTACCGGCAAGAAATCTCTGCGCCATGAAGAACCAGACGATCTGGTAAGAAACCATGAGACTCATGCAGATTTTCATGATGGGTTTGCTCCCCCATCGATCGAGGAATTTTCCAATGAAAAAAAGAACGAGGATCATGCCTCCTGAGGAGCAGGCGGTGAGCCATAGGATACGGCGCTCCGAAAAATGGGATTCCCTTTTGAGAAAAAGAACCGTAAAGGCGTCGAATCCGCCGTTCGCCACGGTAAAGACAAGGGCGTATAATAAGAACCGTTTAAATTTTTTAAATTGCAGCGCCTGCCTGATGGTTTTCAAGGGGGAAGGAATGTGTTTTTCCTCCTGGGGAACCTCTTTTGAGGGAATCCGGGAGAGAAAAATGACGCTGGTCATTCCGAAAAGAAAACTGATCAGAAACAGCAGGGAGAAGCGCCACTTGTCAGGTTGGGATCCCAGGATGACGCCGGATAAAAAGAGGATGACCAGGCTCATGAGCTGGATATATCTGCTTTCCGCTGCGAAAAAGCGTCCGCGTTTTTCATCCGGCACCAGCGCCCTGATCCAGGGGAGCCATGAGGCGTTTGCCATGCCCCTTAAAAAAGACCAGGCAAAAAGGCACAGGCAAAGAAAAGCGATCAAGGAAGCGGTTGACCAGCGCCCCTTGAGAAAGGGAAGAAACACAAATCCGAGGATGACAAAGGTTCGGGTGGACCAGCCCGCCAGCATGGCGCGGCGGTATCCCAATTTCCCGATATAGATGGTCGAGGGAATCTGCAATATGGTGAGGAAGGGCATGATGGAGGTCACGATTCCGACAGACTTGCTCCCTCCCCCGAGCCATGTTGTAAAAAGAACAATGGGCGCGCCCAGGATGATGGAAAAACTCAGGGCGTTGAAGCTCTGAAAGAGATAAAGATACGCTTGTCCCTCAAATGCGGGCAATTTTTTATCTATCCTCATGAAATCGAATAAGGATGTACTTTTCTTGCGAAGATGTCTGTCGTCAAGGCTTTTTCACTTGCATGTGGCAATCAGCGGTCATAAGTATATGCCTCATCAAACAAAAAAGGCGGTTAATTTTGCGAATTGTTCTCCAAAGGGTTTCAAAAGCGAGCGTTCGTGTAGAAGAAAAAACAACAGGTCAAATTGACCGGGGATTCCTGGTTCTCGCCGGTATCGCCCAGGATGATTCGGAGGAGGATTATCGCTTCATTGCGGAAAAAATTGTGAATCTTCGGGTGTTCGAGGATGATGGCGGAAAGATGAACCGTTCGCTTCTCGATGTGGGGGGCGCCCTCCTCGTTGTATCGCAGTTCACCCTTTTTGCCGATTGTCGAAAAGGCAGAAGACCCAGTTTCATCGAAGCCGCTCCCCCGCAAAAAGCTTCCGTAGATTTCGATCTATTTGTCAATATCCTGAGGCAATATGGCGTCAAGGTGGAAACAGGCATATTCGGCGCCATGATGGATGTGGAACTGATCAACGACGGCCCTGTTACTATCATTCTCGATTCCAAAGAGATGAAGTCGGTATCGCGCCGCGGAAATCCAAGAAATATAAATGAAAAATGAAAATTCTATTCCTTACTTCAAACTTCTCACTTCAAACTTTACACTTTAAAAAAGGAGAGTAAGAAAATGTCTGTGAAGTTTCTAAAATTCCATCTGTTACTATGGCAGGCATTCCTGATCAGTGCCGCGGGTTTCGGCGTTGAGTATATTGTCGATAATGACGATGGTCCCCCGGCATTTGTCTGTTACGGTACATGGGATTTGAGCGGAACAACAGGTTATAATGGGGGAACTTATTTATTTTCGCGCGACTACGACCCTCCCTCCTCAGCCACATGGACCCCGGATATTCTCATTCCGGGAAAATACGAGGTGAGTTATATCTTCCGTAACGGCGGGAATCGCAGCTCCGCGGCGCGTTTTACCATCACCCATGCGAAGGGAACGGACATTGTATATCTCAACATGGCGGGAAGCGGAGTCATGACGGAACTGCCGCTGGGGGAATTTCCCTTCGATGCAGGAACATCGGGCGCCATCATGCTGGATAACAGCGGACCCCCGGTTGTGTTCATTGCAGATGCGGTCCGTTTTGTAACTGCAACAGACGATCCGCCTGAAATTGTATGGGTGGCGCGCTCGCCGGAATATCCGAAAGACACAGATACCGTCACTATAACAGCGGAAGTCATTGACGATAACGAGGCGTCAACCGTTACGCTCCACTATTTTTCAACTCCCGGAGGGGGTTCGGGAGAGGTACGGATGTCAGACGACGGATTGCATGGAGACGGAGCCGCTGGAGATGGAATATTCGGGGCGAATATTCCCCCTCAGTCTGATGGCGACGAGGTGGAATATCATGTCAGCGCCCTGGATGATCAGGCGCAGGAGACAAACAGTTCCGATTATTCCTATGTCGTGGGGGAAGAGGCGCCTCGTGAATACCGGAGCATCTGGGCGGATTCATGGGATCGCAGTTTCCTTAACGCCTCCCAGGCTGAAGAACTCGTAAATACATGCAGAGAAAACAATTTGAACGCCATCATGATCGAGGTGAGAAAAATCGGAGACGCCTATTACAAATCCAATATCGAACCTCGCGCAACCAACATTTCAGGGGGGGAGGATTATGACCCTCTGGAGTACCTCATTGACTTTGCTCACGATACATCCGAAGGAAAAAAATATATCGAGATTCATGCATGGTTTGTGATGCAGCGGATCACAAAAGGGGAATCCCTCGATTCGTCTCATGTTCTTGTTCAGCATCCGGAATACGTCATGCTGAATTCCGAGGGATCTCCCGGTGGGAGCGTCAGGTTCATCGATCCTGGACATCCCGGCGCGGTGGATCATAACCTTGCCGTGGTTCTGGATTGCCTTGAAAATTATGACATAGATGGCGTCAACCTCGACTATATCCGGTATCCGGAGGCATCGGGAAGCTGGGGATACAATCCTGTGAGCGTGGAAAGATTCAATGACTTTTACGGCAAAACCGGTCAGCCTGCTACATCGGACCCTGATTGGGCGGAATGGCGGAGGGAATGCGTAACAAACCAAGTCAAAAAAATCTATGTAAAATCCCTGATGAAGAAGCCTCATGTCGTGGTATCCGCCGATACGATCAACTGGGGAAACACTTACGACAATTACGAGGCGTCATCGGCTTATGTCGGCGTATATCAAGACTGGGTGGGATGGCTGGATCAGGGGATCATGGATTACAACGCCCTCATGAA
>JAFGFK010000087.1 GCA_016931135.1 Candidatus Sumerlaeota bacterium
CAGAGCGGCATCCTGCAATCCGCAAGGTGCGAAACCATAGACCCTTTTATCCTGATCTTCGCCCAGAAGGAACTGGGATTGAGCCCCGATGATCTTACAAAAATTTTATGCAGGGAAAGCGGATTGAAGGGGATTTCCGGCATATCCGGCGATATGCGCGATCTGCACGAATGGGACAAAACCGGAAGCGTGCGGGCGCGGCTCGCCCTGAAGGCGTATTATTACCAGGTCAGAAGGCAGATCGCAGCCATGGCGGCATCCGTGGGCGGCATCGACGCCCTTGTTTTTACCGGAGGCATCGGGGAAAACGGGATTATCGATCGATGGGAGATTTGCAGGGAACTGGGATACCTCGGCGTGACGCTGGATGAGGAAAAAAACAACTGCTGCCCCGGAACCGAGCAGGAGATTTCCATCATCGGTTCCCCGGTCTCCATCTGGGTGATCCCGACAAACGAGGAACTGATCGTGGCGCGGGAAATCTACAACCTTATCCTGCAAGGGCAACCGGAAAAGGAATGAACATGGCGGCGGACATCAAACCTGAAGACATGCGAAGCTGGGGGATTGTCGGCGCCGGAGGCGCGGGTTTTCCCACGGAAGTCAAGGCGCGCTCCCAAGCGGAAATGGTGATCGTCAACGCTGCGGAATGCGAGCCCCTTCTTCATAAAGACAAGGAACTTCTGAAAGCCTGTTCGGACGATATGTTTTCCGGTTTGAGGATCATGATGAAACTGACAGGCGCGAAAAAAGGCGCCATCGGGATCAAGGAAAAATATTCGGATGTCATCGACCTCTTGAACAATAAAAAAGACAAGGACATTGACCTGTGTCTGTTAGGGGATTTTTATCCTGCAGGAGACGAGTTCGTACTCGTGTACCTTGTAACAGGGAAGGTGATTCCACCGGGCGGGCTTCCCATAAACGTGGGATGCGTGGTCAACAACGTGGAAACGCTGGTGAATCTCGGAAGGAAACGGGTGGTCACTCATAAATATCTGACGGTTGCGGGGGCGGTGAAAAATCCTGTCACCCTTTGCGTTCCCCTGGGGATTTCCTTCGGGGAATGCATCGAAAAGGCGGGAGGCGCAACGGTCGATAATCCCGCGGCGCTTGTTGGCGGGGTGATGATGGGAACGTTTACGGATGATTTTAACGCGCCTGTTACCAAGACAACGGGAGGGTTGATCGTTCTTCCGCGCGATCATAACCTGATCCGGCGCTATACCATGAAATTGGAACACAGAAACCGGATCGGACGCTCAGCATGCGATCAGTGTTCCTTTTGCACGGAACTTTGCCCCCGGTATCTGCTCGGTCATCCGATCCAGCCGCATATTGCGATGCGCGCCCTGGGATTTTCTTCCGCCGATCCGGCTATGGTGGTGGGAACTTTATTCTGCTGCGAGTGCAATTTATGCACTTTATGGTCGTGTCCCGAGGACCTCGATCCGAGGCAGGCGTGCATAAACTCGAAGGCGCAGGTTCGGGAAGCGGGCGTGAAATGGAATCCGCGGGAGGTGAAGCCTCATCCCCTTGCGAACGAGCGCCGCACACCTGTGAAGCGGCTGATCAAGCGGCTGAATCTCTCCGGATTCGCAAACAAGGGACCGCTCCAGGATTGCATTATAGATACCACCCGCGTCGTCATTCCCTTGAAGCAGCATTTCGGCGTTCCCGCCGAGCCAACCGTTAAAACCGGGGATCATGTGAAGGCTGGCGATGTAATTGCAACAGTTCCGGAGGGCAAGCTCGGAGCAAACATCCACGCAAGCATCGATGGAAAAATTGCAGCGATAAACAGCGCCATTGTGATTGAAAAATAGAAAAGTATTGTTATATAAATAAAAGGACCCTGTTATGACACTAAACGCCATAGGATTGGTTGAGGTTTCCAGCATTGCCCTGGGGCATGCAGTGGAAGACGTCATGTTAAAGACAGCGAGTGTTGATTTGCTTGTAGCGCGGACGATCTGTTCGGGCAAATACATCGTGGTGGTTGCGGGAGACGTTGCTGCCGTAAAAAGCAGCGTGGAGGCCGGGGCGTCGCTTGCCGAAGGGTCTCTCATCGAAGATCGCGTGATCCCGCGGGTGCATCCGGGGGTATTTCCCGCGATTGCGGGTTCTGTGGAGCTCGAGCCGGGCGAGGCGCGCGCATTGGGCGTTGTGGAAACCTTTTCCGCATCGAGCATCATCGATTGCGCCGATGCGGCGGCAAAGGCGGCGGATGTGATCCTGTTCCGGATACACCTTGCCATGGCGATCGGGGGAAAGGGATTTTTCTCTTGCACCGGTGATGTGGCTGCGGTTCAGGCTGCGGTTGACGCCGGGGCGCAAAAGGCGGCGGAAGACGGGATTCTGGTGAATAAAGTGGTTATTCCAGCGCCGCGCCCGGAACTTTTCAGGGAGTTCATTTGACGCAATGTTGCCTGCCCTCCATAGTTATGCCAAAGGCGTAACGAAGGTGGGCGGATTTTAGATTTTGGAATGCGGATTGCGGAATAGAATAAATGAAGCAAACGGAAAAGAAATCACGGCGTTATTTATCGAAACTTATCATTGTTTTTTTTATCGTCCTTATCGCAAGCTTGTACTACAAGGGATGCGTACACCGCCCCCCCTATGATGCGGTAAAAATCGCAGCCTCTGAAACCGTCCTATGGAAGGCGTATTACAAGGGGGAGAAGAAAAAACTGGTATGGGAACTGGTGAACCTCCATAGAACGCAATTCGGAATGACGCTTCTCGAGGCGCTGAAGGTATCGAAAGAGCTCGGAGAAGCGGCTTACATTTTCAGCCAGGTCAAAAGCGATTACGAGGAAGCCACGCTCCCCTATCTTCGAAAGGCATACTCCTCCATCAGGGAATACAGAAACGAGAATTTCGATGTGGAGGCGGTTTCACGGGCGGAACTATCGTGGTGGATAGCGCGTCGCACTCCGGGGAAAAACAGCCCGGAACAGGTGGGCGCGGAAATCGCAAACCTGTACGCCCTCCTTTACGGCGAGACCAATCCCGATATTCAAAGGGCGGGTTATCTGCGCGCCAGGGCGGCCTGCCTGCGGGATCAGCAGGAAAGCAATCCGGATTGGCGGGAGATCGAAAGACTTCTCCGGGAATCCTACAAAGCCCTGGTAAAGGGCGTAAAGCAATAATTACAAATCGCCTGCGCGGTGGCGCCGAGAAAAATTTAAAATGAATTATGAATCTCCCTTTATCCGGATGGACTTGTATTTAGCGTAGGCGGTAAGCCACTTTGAAGCGTTTTTCGGAGCATAAGTCCTGGGTGAAAACGAATCGTGGATCCGGCGACGCAATTCCCAAAGGTCCTTGACCATTCCTGCGGAAAGAAGCTGCATTCCGATATTGCCGATGGCGGTGGCTTCCACTGGCCCGGCGATCACCTCACGCCCGGTGGCGTCCGCTGTCCATTGACACAATTTATCGTTCTGCACCCCGCCGCCCACAATATGCAACTTACCCAGCGAAGACTTCGTAAGGTCCTCCAGCTGCATAATTGTATCCCGGTATTTCATGGCAAGGCTTTCCATCACGCAGCGAACGATTGCCGCATCGGTTTCAGGAGCATTCTGCCCGCTCAGTTTGCACCAGGCTCTGATACGATCCGTCATGTCGCCCGGGGGAAGGAAGCAGGTATCGTCGGGATCGATAAAACTCATGAAGGGTTGCGCCTTCTCTCCCATTTCGGTTATTTGTTCCCAGCTGTACTTTCTCCCTTGTCGTTCCCATTCGGCGCGGCTTTCCTGGAGAAGCCAGAGCCCCATGATGTTTTTCAAAAGGCGATAGGTGTCCTCGACTCCGCCTTCGTTCGTGAAATTGAGTTCCAGGGCGCGCGGCGTGATAACGGGCTTTTTCACTTCCGTTCCGAGGAGGGACCAGGTTCCGCTGGAAAGATAGGCGAACTTTTTTTCCAGCGTGGGAACGGCGCACACGGCGCTTCCCGTATCGTGGGTGGCAACGGAGATGACCTGCGCTTCATGGCTTCCCAGTTCTTCCGCCACATCCGGTTTCAAGGGAGCGATCTTTGTTCCAGGCTTCACTATTTTGGGAAAGATGGATCGCGGCAAATCCAGGCGCCGGATTAAATCATCCGCCCATCCCCTTTTGCGCGGATCGTAGAGCTGCGTAGTCGTGGCGTTGGTGAATTCGCAGGATTTTACGCCTGTCAACATGTATTCCACGAGGTTCGACATCATGAGAAAACATTGCGCTTTTTGGAGCTGTTCCGGATGCGTTTGTTTAAGGGCGAACAGCTGATAGACGCTGTTAAAGGGCAGAAATTGAATCCCTGTTCGTATGAAAATTTCCGCGGCGGAAATTTTGTTCTTGAAGACATACTCCATGACGCCCTGGGTTCGTTTGTCGCGGTAATGTACGGGATCGGATACGAGATTTCCGTTTTCATCCAGAAGGCCGAAATCCACGCCCCAGGAATCGATTCCAATGGAGCGAACAGGGGCGCCATTTTTTCGAGCTGAGGCGATTCCCTTTTTCAATCCCAGTTTGATTTCGTTCATCAGGGATTGGAAATCCCAGAAAAGGGTACCGTCTTTTTCAACGGGTCCATTCGGGAAACGATGCGCCTCCTGAAGGGATATTTTATTTCCGTCAAAATTTCCAATGATCACCCTTCCGCTGGATGCGCCCAGATCAACGGCAAGACACGCATAGTTTTCAGGTTTCTGATTTGCGTTCACCTGTTTCCTCCTTGAAAAATCAATGGAAAAAAATCCTTTCAATCATGAAATTCATATAATGGTTTTGAAGGAATAATGTCCCGACAAAACCTCGTAAACCGCTTCGCCATTTGCAAAGGAGTCAAATTTAATCATGCTGTTTGATTCATCGATGGGATTATCGCCCTCGAGAATATCCTTTGGATCACGGCACGGGAGGTGAACCCGGGCTGTAACATTCACCGGGATGCGGCAGATAAGGCGCAATTCATTTTTTTCCTGGAACCATTCGCTTTCAATCCATCCGCTGATGGATTTGTAATGAACGCGCGCAAAGCGCAAATTCCCGCCGGGTCGCGGTTTGATGCGCGCCTTTTTATATCCAGGCTCCAAAAGGTCGATGCCGCCGATGAAGCGGAACATCCACTCCCCCACGGCGCCGAATGCGTAATGATTGAAGGAATTCATGCCTGCATCCTGGAGTTTGAGTTCCTCGCTCCAACCGTCCCATCTCTCCCAGATGGTGGTTGCGCCGCACTTGATTTCATAGAGCCAGGAGGGAAAATCATCCTTCAAAAGAAGGCGGTACGCCAGATCATCCCTTCCCTCTTCCGAAAGCGTGGGGAGAAGGTCTTTCAATCCGACAAATCCCGTGGAGAGATGACCGTCGCGATACGCAAGGTCTTTGACAAGGTGGGCAAGGGCAAGGGGGCGGATTTCGGGCGGCAGAAGGTCGAAATGAAGCGCAAGGACATAACAGGTCTGCGCGCCGCCGCGGATCATGCCTCCCCCCAAAACAAACGCCTTGTTGAAGGCGCTTTTGATTTCTTCGAAAAGGATTCGATATTGTTCTTCATCTTTTTCCTTTCCAATGACGCCTGCCATTTCACTCATCATGCGCGCGCACAGAGCGAAATAGGCTGTGTTGATCACCTCGAGCGGCGTATTGGCGTTCAGAGAAACCCAGTCGCCGTACCCTTGAGCGGGGCGGATGAGGTCTTTACTCGTATCTTTCAGATGGGCGAGGTATTTTACCATGGCATCGTAATATTTTCGGATCAAACGGGCGTCTCCATAAACCTTGTGAAGAATCCAGGGGCAGATAATGGCGGCGTCAGACCATGCGTGGCAAGCGTGGCGCGGCAAGGGATCGAAGGGAAGCTTGGGCGCCACCACGTGGAACCATCCTTCCGCATCCTGGGCGTCAAAGAGGTCCTGCATCCATTTTGTCATGAAGGCGCTGATGTCGTAATTAAACGTTCCGGTGCGGATGAATATCTGCGCATCGCCTGTCCAACCGAGGCGTTCGTCGCGCTGGGGGCAATCCGTTGGGACCTCGAGATAATTTCCCTTCTGCCCCCACACCAGGTTCTGGTAAAGACGATTGACCATGATGTTCGATGTAGAGAAATCGCCGGCAGTTTCCATGTTGGTGTGGAGCGCAATGCCGGTTATCGTATCCATTGAAGGGCGGCTGGGAAGCCCGGTCACTTCCACATATCGAAATCCGTGAAAGGTGAACCGGGGCATCCAGGTTTCCTCATGATCCGTGCGTTTGATATAGGCGTCTGTTGAGCGTGCGCCGCGCAGCGCGGTTGTGTAAAGCGTTCCATCCTCGTTCAAAATCTCCGCATGACGAATCGCGATCCTTGTATCCTTTGATCCGAATGCGCGAAGGCGAACAACTCCCACCATGTTCTGCCCCAGATCGAAAACAAAAACGCCGGGTTTGGGTTCGCTGAGGGCGAGCGGTTTCAATTCCCCTTGAATTCCAACAGGTTCGCCAGGATAGGCGTCGATTTTTATCTCTGGGGGAATTCCGATTGCAGCGTATTTCCAAGCCTCATCATTGAAATCCGGTTCCGCCCACTTGTCCATTTCCTTCCGGGCGTCATAGGTTTCCCCCATCAGAAGATCCGCTTCGAGCCAGGGTCCATTGGAAGATGTCCTCCACGTATTATCCGTTGCGATAATGCCGGAAGAGCCGTCCTTGTAATCAAGGTGGAGTTGGAGAAGGAGATTGGGATCGCCTTTATATCGGTTGCGGATGCGTCCCCACCCCACATAACCGGAATGCCATCCATCGGCAAGGATTGCGCCGATGACGTTCTCCCCTTTTTTCAAAAATGGTTTCAGGTCATAAGTATTATAATGAACGCGTTCGAAATAATCCGACCATCCGGGGGTGAAAAAATCGTCCGCGACTTTTTGCCCGTTTACATAAAGCGAGTAAATTCCCAGGGCGGAGGCGAAAACGACCGCTTTTTCCGGGACGTTTTTCAGGATGAACTTCTTCCGGAACATGGGAACGGGAGAAAGAATAAGGTTGTCCTTTCTTCCAGGAACTCCCCAGGGTTGCGTGGGATTATTGAAGGCGTCCACTTCTCCCATCACGCACAAAGGCGCGGCGTTCGCCCAATCATTGTGAAATTTCCTGTGAATTTCCTCCTGCTTTTCCGGAATCCAATCAACTTTCCATTCGGAATCAATGGAAACGGCGAACTGGCTTCCATTCTCGAGCCGAATGGAGATTCTTCCGGCAACGCCGGCTGGATTGCCTTTGCCATCGTTGGTTACAGCAATGCTGATCAGGTTTTCTCCGGAACACATTCCAGGGGCAATATCCACGGTTTGGGCGGTTTTATAATCATCGACCAGGGATTCGCTCCGCGCTGCGGGCATTCCGTTCACATAGAGATCAAACCAGTCATCCGCAGCAATATGCAAAACCGCATTGGCGATGGGGACATCCTCGGGAATGGAAATGTTTTTCTGAAAACATGCGGTTGCGACTTTTGCCTTTCTCACCGCCTCGCGATCCTCCGGATGCCACATCCAGCGGCACCCCTCGAAATTCACGGGGTCCGGCTCCTCGATCCACTTTGCCTTCCAATCCTGCGGATCAAGAAGTCCCATGGACCAATACGCTGTATCGCTCCAGGGAGACGGTTTGTTATTTTGATCCCACACGCGAACCCTCCAGAAACAATCCATCCTCGAGGTAAGGATTTTGCCCTTGTATTCTATCTGGAAAGTCTCGCCGGAGTTCACGCATTCCGAATCCCAGAGATCGGGTTTTGATTTCAGACCTTTGAGGCTCGATGCAACCTGAACCTGGTATGCGGACTGGCTGAGTCCGCGTTCATCGGGATTGACAGGCTCCAGCATCCAGCTTAAACGGGGAACGGTTTCCTGGATGCCACGGGGATTTTTACGATATTCGCAACGGAGATCGAGCGGGCGGATGGATGAGGAAGAAGGCATAATCATGAATCCTTTCCATAATATTATTTCAGGACTTTAAAAAAATTCTAAAATGTTACGATTGGCGTAATATTAATGGCATAATGTTTAATAACCGCATAACAAAAAATCAATCAATAACATCATTATACATTTCAATATTTCGGAGGAATCCCCTGAATGCGAATTCCGGGGCGTTGAGTTCATAACCGCCGAGGATCAATGCGCGCGGCGCGGAAACGGGGGTAATCATAACCGGATTCTGCGGATTCATCCATTCCCCATTCACCTGCAACCGGAGCTGCGTTCCATCGAAGATAAACCGCACGGAATACCACTGATCCGGTTCTATAACAGGTCCGAAAATCTCGCCCCGGGGAGCGCTTATTTTTAATCTCTTTTGATAGATTTGCGCAAACCACCCATCCACGTTCCAGAAGCCGTGGCAGATTAGAACCGGCATCTGATCCGTGGATTCCGCCTTGAAATCGAAACTCAGGGTGAATCCATGATCAAGATTCATTTCGTCCTTATGTGGAATTTCAATCCTTCCTTCCTGGAAACGAGCGCCTTGTTCATCAAAAACAACAGAACCGGATTTTTTCCCGGGAACAGGCATTTCCTTCAGGGATAGATCGGTGGCAGGATCGGGCGTTTCTCCCAATACAAAATCTACAACGATCTCGCTCCCTGTTCCTTCCACTCCCGCCACATTGACAGGAACAATGATATATTTCCACTTTCCTTCCGGGGGTTTATCGAGCAGGATATGTTCCGAGCATAGAGACGCCTTCATTTCGCAAACAGGCTTTTCCCCGCGCGTTTCCGAATCTGCGGCATTTCTATAAATGCGGAAGGATTTAATATTGAATGAACGAACCGCGTCCCAGGATAAAAACGCGCCAGCGCGGTTGGTGAACGCCCTGAGGGAAATCTGTTCCTGAACCGGTTCATCCGGAACGGAAAAACTAACGGAGGATGAGCGCGTTAATAATGATCCGTCGCGCCACGTCTCGATATAATAGATATTATTCTCTGAATCGGGGATATCCGGAAACATGGAAACGCAGGTTTCGGCGATCAGGGAATCGTTTCTATAGATTTTGTAAAAATCCGCTTCCTTTAAATCGTTCCATTTTATAATTGCGGGAAAAAGATCGCCTCGATAAACTTCAATGGATAATTCCGCCTTTTCCAGTTTTGTCTTTATGGGGGAAAACGACAACCGAGAAGACTCTGGCATTACTGTCACCGATTTGGGTCCGTATGCCATGGGGTTCCCGGGATCTGAAGAAAAGGAAAAGCCGTATTCAATCGCAGGAGGTTTGATATGGCGCGCAAGTATCGAGGCTTTCTGAATCCAACTCTTCTCCATTTTCATGGGAACGGAAATCCATGGATGATCTCCCGATGCGCGATAATGAAGAAACGCCGGCTTTCCCCCGAATACAACGAGATATAATTCCAGGTCTTTATTTTCTCCGATGGATCCGAGGAATCCCGGGAGGATGATTTTTGGGGCGGGATTCCATTCTCCGGAGTTAAATTCTATATCCGGCTGATTCAGGATTTTTCGGCATTCATCCTGGCATCTTTTCCACTCGATCGCGGCCTTTGCGTTCATGGTCGCCAGTACTCCATATTCCCCCCTTGTGCTGATTCGTTCCGCATAGATGCGCATGGCGTTCGCCAGTTCATCTTTTTCCAGAAGTTTTTTCGCCTCCAACGCAAGGATTTTTGCCTGATTGAGATTACTCGCCTTTGCATTGGAAATGAGTTCCTTTATGCGGAGCGCGGAAATTTCCGCTTTTCGATACTCGAGGACAAAATCCATCACCGCGATCAGCCATTCCATTTTTTCTTTGCCCTTTTTTGCAAGGGGAAGATATCCCAATGTTTTATCCCGTAGAGATTCCAACTTGACCGCCTTTTCCTCCTCCCCAGGTCCCCATGTGAAATTGGCGCATTCATTCTGCCCGCCGCCCCCAACCCAGCGATAACCGAAGTTGTCCAGCTCCTGGTGAATAAGCGCCATATCTGAAGCATGTTCCGAATCATACGAGCGCTTTGCAAGATCGTAAAAGTAATCCTTTGCCGTAAGATCGGGATTCCAGGAATATGCGGTCAAATATCCGAAGGTTTCCTCCACATCCCTTGTGCGCCAATGGATTCCCAGAACGCCCTGGCTTCCGCTTTTTTCAATATCGCGCAGCATCTGTTCATAAACATGCGCGTAAGGTTGCGGCTGCCATTGATCGCCGTCGAATTCGAGCCAGGGAATGGGCATACGCAGCCGGCTCGATGGAAGCTCGTGATAAATGGCGTCCACCCGGTTCCTGGGAATGATATGATCGAGAGAGGAAAAGGCAACGTCATCGGGAAGGAGTTTATCGAGCCCTTCATAATATTCAGCGGACAAAATGCGCTGATCTCCCCCCCATCCGGAAATAACGAGGCGCGGGGATTTGCTGCTGCGGGAAAGGATGCGATGCGCCAAAGCGGCGAATTGTTCGAGCCTTGCGCCTTCCGTTGCCCGCGCTATTTTTCCCTGGGGAGTATCCTGGAAAAAGGGAGGGTCCCCTTTTGCGTCATCGACAATTCTTTTGAAGATTTCTTTTCGATGCATCGCGTAATTCAGCAGAACGTCTTCCCTGTTCCGATCTTTGGAAGAAGCGGACGAAACAGGTTTGACCGGAAAACCCTGTGCGCCTCGCGTTTCCTCCTGCCACAAAAAAACAAAATCAAGGGATGGATAGAAATCGAGAAGACTTTTCAAACGTTTGATGAATTCATCGCGAACATCGGGCATGGTGGGATCGCCGTGGATTTCGAATCCAAGCCCTGTATAAATCCCGCGGCTTTTTGCATAATCGAGCGCGCGGCGCATGATTTCCTTTTCATTCCGGATTCTTTCATCCGCGCTCAAACCGGACAGGGTCGAATCCGCGCCGAAATATTCCTGATGATACAATTTGTCTGTACCAAACGCAAAATCTCTCACCATCATCGATTGCGTTCCCCATGTGGGGGATGCTGTGTTCAGGAGAGGCGCGCCTGATTTCATTGTTCCATCTTCTTCATAAGCGGCGAATGGTTCATTGTTGTATGTATGAAACGTAATCATATTGGCGCCGGAGCGAATCAGCTGATCGACAAAAGCGCGGTGATCTATCGGATTCCATGCCGTTGGGCTGTTGAAGAAATTGTACCAGGGGAGAACGCCGCGAAAGGTAAATGCGGGATTTTTTATGATGGGGGATGAATCCAGGCAACGAGGCAGCATGTCTGGAATTGCTTCGCTTCCGAGGTAGAATCCGAAACCGAGTTCCCGAAGAAGCCCGTAAACGGCATTCACCGCGCCTGAAGGCGACCTTCCCCCGGCGATTACTAAAGGAGTTTTATTTACGATTGCGTTGGAAAGAAAATATCCCTGATCGTCGATCGCGTCGGGTATTCCGTATTTTTGAATCAGGGGATTGTTATCGGAGGTTCCAAGAATGACCGCTGGTTCCGGATTTCCCGCCCAATCGTCAGGATTTGTCATTATCGGGATTTTGCCTGTTACCTGCGCAAGGTAGCGTTGCAGATCGATGGCAGCGAGTTTTTCCGGTTCGGACAGCTCGCCAACGACAATGACTTCCCAGGGGGCAAAATTTTCGGGTAATGTTTTGGGTGAATTCATGGAACAGGAGAAAAGGGATGCGATCAACGCCACAGGCGCCAAGATGTTATTTTGCTTTTGGAAAAAAAGACGCAATTTGAAGAATCTCGCTTTTATATATCTATAATTTCGTCTTTTGGGCGTAGAATCAATGTTCGCTTTCCCGGATAAGCAGCAGAATGGCGGAGTGGGGCACAACGACAAATTCCTCTTCCTGGTAGCGGATGTCGATCGCTTCCTTTTTCAGGAATAAAACCACATCGCCAACTTTTGCCTGGAGAGGGATGTAATGCGGGGATTTCTCGCCCGATTCCTGCCACGGTTCGCCAAAATCCTGGGATAAATTGGGAACCGGCACGCCGGGACCTGTCGCCATAATCGTTCCTACCTGTACGGGATCCTTTGCGACAACGGTTTCGGGAAGATATAGCCCAACCTTGGTGCGTTCCTCGGGTTTATCGGGGCGAATCAAAACCCGGTCGCCTACCACCAGTATGACCTTGTCTCCCATCTTCATTTTTATCATTTCCTCCCCCAAAACAAGAATCACGGGGCGGATATTAAAATTTTTGTCTTGTTCAAACAGCCGCCTTTTGAATTCAATCAACCTATTTCATTTTACTCATTATTTTGTCAAACTGTTCCACCGGAATCGCCGGAGAAGTGCTGAACGAGATTTTGGACATTTTGCTCAAGGCGACAGAAGCCTTCATCGCCTCTGTTACGCCGGGCAGTTCCACAATAAGAACCAGGTCCCAGTCTCCTATAAGGGCATAGATCGATTTGATCTTGCCGCCGAATTTTTTCATGAGCTTCTGGCTCTTGGCGGTTCGATTAGCGCTGATCTCCTTTACCGCTTCGGCTGAATATTTCCCGAACATGAAAAACGTCATCATACAAATATCCCCCTTTCTGATTCAAATATCATTAAGAATAAAGATGATGGTATATTATCACAAACAATGCAAGAACAAAAAATCCGACAAAAAACCTTCTTTTTTAACCACAAAATAATGCTGTTTCTTTTTCTTTTATTAAAAGTATTAGATGGGTTTTTTCGTGGTCTGAAGGAGGATTTGTCGATTATTGATATGCTTTTTATTTTCTACCACTAATCGCACGAATCTCCACGAATCTTTTATTTCTCTTATTCGTGTGCATTCGTGCGATTCGTGGTTTAACATTGGGCGATTATGTTTTTTGCAGCGGAAAGAAAAGGGCGCATATCTTAAAAGGACCTATCTTGATCGACTTTTCGGCTTGATCCCCTTGTATGATTTTAACCGTCGTTTCATCTGAATTCACTATTTTAAAATTTCCCAATTGCTTCGAGGTTTTTATCTCCACTTCCAGATTCAGATTCGTGGGATTGAAAAGCCGAACAATCAAGCCCTTTCCATCCTCCGCTTTTTTGATCGCTGAAACGACGAGATTTCCCGAAGCCTTTTTCGGTTTCACTATGAAGGATAAATATTCGGATTCCGGGGGAAGAGCGCCTTTTCTTCCGGAAGCGGAGAGAATCGCGCGTATGGGCGTCATAAAATCGCGCGCAATCCGGGGAAGTCCGATATTTTTCCAATCGCCGGAAACAGGTTGAAGCGCGTATTCGAATGAATACGTTCCCAGGCATTGGGGACCTTCCCGGGAATAATCCTCGCCAATGGAGCGCCGGGTGCAACGCAACAAGGTAAGGGCGAGGGCGCGTTCCGCATCATCGATACAGGCAGCCTCGGGAATCCCTTTTACAAATACAGCCAGACCTCTTTGCTCATCGGCAACCGCGAAAAAGGATCGTATGGGCTGGGTTTCAGGAAAGGGTTCAGCCCATTCCCGCGTATCGGGAAGGGCGATGTCTCTTTCCACAACCTCGAAGGGGGCGTCAGCAAGCCATGTTTTCGCATTACGAGCGCCGCTCGGAAACAAAACGCGTAGCCTGTGATCCCTTGCCTTGTTTTCCACTGTAGTTTTTACATCCACCCGGGGGGAAGCGTATTCGAGGGTAACGAGCGAGGTTATGATCTCCTCCACCATATCTTTCGAGCGATGGGCTTTGAAGGGTTGTGCGGTTTCCACGAGCTCCACGAACTTGGCTTTCGGTTCGCAGTATGCGGGAAGGGTCATGCGCCTCGTGATGCGAAGCGATGCGGAAAGAGGTCCATCCTCCACGAGTTCGACGCTCCCCTGTGATTGATTGGAATAAACCGTAAAATCGGACATGGGAGGCATAAACCAGGTAGAATCGCCAATATCGCCGGATGAGGCGAAAAGGTTCAAGCCCGAATAAACCTGTCCATTTTTTTTGTCGGTTATCGAGATGGTTCCATCGGATTCCGCTTTTACCTTGAGGAATTCATTTTCGATCTGCAAAGGGGAAGGGCTCGAAACAGAACAAGGATCGCCGGATTTTCCTTTCTGGAGCCAGGCGGCGGGGCGAACCAGAAAAGTTCTGTATCCGAAACCCGGAAGGTCTTTTGCGAGAAACTCCAATTCCAGCCTGAGGCACAGGAAACCCAGTTGCGCCTCGTGATCCGCAAGGATTTCCCGTTCCTGCTTTTGTTTTGTTTTAAGAAGGAAGGGAACCGGTTTGCCATCCATATCGCAGATTTCCACTCCGGCAGCGTTCCACTCGTAAGGAATATCCACAACCGCGCGCGCCACACGGGTTCTGGCAAATCCGGTTGTGTTGAAAACAGTCAGGGCAAGCTCGCGTTCCTTGAGTTTCGTCGTGTCGATGTTGAGGGTAAGTTCCTTCATGGATTCGTACGCGATGAAATCCGCCAGGTTGGCGGCGCGATTGTAACGATCCGCCATGGCGCCATGAACCGCATCGGCGCTGGTGCCGCAGATGCCATCATGGGCGTGATTGGGCATGATGAGTTTCCACGCCTTGTCAAATGCGGATTGGGGATATTCCGATCCGTGGAGATAGGCGAGGCTGCACAAAGGTTCGGCAAGCCGGATGATGGCGGTTTCCGCAGCATGATTCAAAAGTTTCATATTCATGCGCGCCGAAACAGTTCCGGCAAGGAGCTGGTTGAAACCGGGAACTTTCATGGGGCGCCGCATCTCCCCTTTCCAGTTTTGTGGTTCGATATTGTTTTTCCTCAGATATTTTTTCACATCCGCAACATAATCGGGAAACGTCGAATGGATTAAAATTTCGCGTCCGAAATGCTCGTTTGCCGTTCTGATGATATCGGGAACATCCTCATGGGGAAAAAGGTGATCCACCCCATCCATGGCAAGGAGGATGGGAATGGCGGAAACGGAAAGGCATTTATCGATAAGGCGTTGGACGCACTCGATCCATAACTGTTTATCCTTGAGAAAGACCTCGCGCGTGCGCCACCAGTAATGATTGGCGCTGTCCGCATCGCAGGCGTGCATGGGTTCATCGGCTTTCCAGCGGTATTTCCAATCCATGGCGTCGCGCCCCACGCATCCGGGGCGATGCACGAGGTAGAACCAGTTGGATTTGGTATAGCGATCCGGAAGGTGAAGCCCGAGGGCTTGAGTTCCATCAGGGGATTCCCAGATCAATTCGCTTTTCGCCTGCCATTCACTGATTCCGCGGGAAAAGAGGATGCTATGGACTCCGAAGCCGGAGAAAATCTGAGGCATTTGTCCGCAGTGGCCAAAGGAGGAGATGAGGTATCCCTCTTTCATGCAAGAGCCGTATTTTTTCGCAAGGCGCGTTCCATACAGGAGGTTGCGGATGATGGATTCGCCATCGATGAGGTTGTTGTCTATAAGGGAATACCAGGGACCAGTAAAGAGCCGTTTGTTTTTGAGATGTTCCCGGATTTCATTTTCGCGTTCGGGGCGAAAATCCAGGTAATCTTCCACCATGATGGATTGGCCATCGAGGAGAAAGGCTTTATAATCCGATCTTTTCCTGAAGATTTTAAGCAGTTGATCGAGGCATTTGACAAGGTAAGGCTGGAAGAATTCGAGGGGCTGGCGCCATTCACGATCCCAGTGCGTATGAGAAACCACGTGAACCTTAAGGTCTTTGGGCAGGTTATTCATAGTCAAAACTCCATAAGAAAGATGATACAAAATTGAAGTAATCAATAAACATCGGAGAGGGCGTTTTCAATGAAAAAGGAAATTGTGCGAGAGCGGAGGAGAAACCCGGCTCTTACTAATGGGAGCGATCAATTGTTTAACAGGGATGGACAGGATGGGCAGGATATAATGATATAAATCCTGAATATCCTGTATATCCTTGTTAATTCTTTATTAA
>JAFGFK010000088.1 GCA_016931135.1 Candidatus Sumerlaeota bacterium
CCAAAAGTGGGCAACGCCGTTTGATTTGTCTGCTGGATAAAAAAGAATCGGTGAAATTGCCAGAACAATCTGGACTTGAATATATTTCAAGGAGGACAAGCAATCATGTCTGAAAGAATAACACATGAAACTATCTTGGGCGATATCCTGAAGAAACCCTATGGTTCCAAAGTTCTCTCCAAATTCAGAATCCCGTGTCTTCATTGCCCCATGGCGGCGCTGGAAATGGGAATTTTGAGAATCGGCGATGTTTCCAGAATGTACGGTATCGATCTCGAGAATCTTTTAAAGGAATTGAATCTTGCGGAACAGGGGCAGGGTGAAAATCAGCCCGACGCCCCCTGCTGATGAAATCTATGGATAGTGAAAGACAATGATCGAATCATTTTTCCACGAATTTACGCATTACTTTCGGGAGGTAGTCCCCTATCTCCTGCTCGGTTTTTGTTTGAGCGGAATCATTCATGAATTTCTACCGGGGACCCTGGTGAAAAAACACCTTGGAGCAAAAGGCATTCGTCCCATTTTATTTTCCTCTCTATTTGGAACTTTCCTTCCTGTTTGCTGTATTGGTTCTCTTCCGATTGCCGTCAGTATGTATAAAAAAGGCGCAAGGCTGGGACCCGTCCTTGCCTTTCTGGTTACCACTCCGGCGACTTCCATTTCCGCCTTGATCGTGTGTTATGCCCTCTTGGGATGGAAATTCACCTTATTCATCTTCTTTGCCGTCATCCTTCTGGGGCTGATTCTGGGGTGGATTGGGAATCATATCCCCTGGCATAGAAACGGGACCCCTCCGCTTGTTTGTCCCTATCCGGGCAAAACCAGCAAAGATCCGATCTGCGGGATGAATGTGGACGTCTGTTCTGGCGTCCATTCCAGGAAATGGGGACGAGATTACTATTTCTGTTCTACCCATTGCCTTCTGAAATTCGAGGAAAATCCCGAACTCTATAAGGATAAGGGGGAATACGAAAGGAGCAACAGAGGTAAATTTCTATCCGTTATTCGTTACGCCTTCTGGGAAATGCCTCGGGAAATGGGGCTTGAGATTCTGATCGGACTTGTTCTGGCTGCCGCCATTGCTTCCATCAAACCGATCGGGCATTTCGTGGGAAACCATTTAGATGGAACGCTCGGGTATGTATTCAGCATACCCTTTGGTTTGATTATGTATATATGTTCCACCGCAAGCGCGCCCCTTGTCGATGCTTTGATCCAGAAGGGAATGAATCCGGGAGCGGGGATGGCTCTTTTGATGGTAGGCCCGGTAACGAGCCTTAGCGCGATACTTGTTTTGAGAAAGGAATTCGGATATAAGATTCTGGCATTGTATCTTGGAGTCATTTGTTCTTTCTCTCTTCTGATGGGGATATTGTTTTCCATCATAGCCTGAAATAATTATTACAAATAACCTTGACGCAGGACAACCCGGTATCCAGAATCTTTTTTCAGAAATTCAAAGCCCCTTGTGGAGGGCGAATTATCTTTTGCCAGTTCCTTGTGAAAGGAGCCCGAATATGAGTAATGATAAAATTAATTTTTCGGAAATTTCCGTTTATGCGGGTGAGGAACATATCAACGCCTATAATTCCATTACGACCCCGATCATACAAACTTCTACGTTTGTATTCCGGGATTCCAGAGCGATCGATGATTACACCCTCCGGAACGCGGAGCGATACGAGTACGGGCGCTATGGCAATCCCACACAGGCTGCGGCTGAAAAAAAACTTGCCGCCCTCGAAGGCGCGGAGGACGCCCTTCTTTTTTCATCCGGCATGAGCGCCATTACGACCACCTTTCTCGCCCTCCTGAAATCCGGCGACCATATTGTCATTACGGATGACGCCTATAAAAAGACGCTCGAATTCTGCAAGGCGGTGTTGCCTCAATTTGGCATCCAGTGCTCTGTTGTCTCTGTTCACGACTATGAAGCCATGGAGGCGTCTTTAAAACCCAACACACGGATTTTCTTTTCTGAATCCCCGACGAATCCCTATCTGAACGTCATGGACCTCGAACGTCTTTCCAAAATGTTCAAGGGGCGGGATATCATCCTCATTTCTGACAGCACATTTGCCACGCCCTTTAACCAAAGACCCCTCGAGCTCGGAGTGAATATCGTAACGCACAGCTGCACCAAGTATCTCGCAGGACATAACGACATTCTTGCCGGCGTTATCATGGGTCCGGTTACCCTGGTTCAGAAGGTCAGGGAATTCCATAAAATGATGGGAGGCGTTATCGGTCCCTTCTCCAGTTACATGCTCATTCGCGGCCTCAAGACATTCGCCCTCAGGATGCAGCGATTGAATGAGAATGGCAAGAAGATTGCGGAATATCTTTTCGCTCATCCGAAGATAGATAAAGTCTATTACCCCGGTCTTCCCGATCACAGATACCATGAGCTGGCGAAAAGAACCATGCGCGGTTTCGGCGCCGTTGTCACCTTTGAAGTCAAGGCGGACATGGCGGGAACCAGAAAGTTTCTCGATAACCTCAAACGGCTTCGCATTGGGCCCAGCTTCGGCGGGGTGGAAAGCCTGATTACGCATCCGGCGACGGTTTCCTATTATTACAACACAAAAGAGGAACGCGAGGCGCTGGGCATCAAGGATAATCTCGTTCGCTTCGCCGCGGGTATAGAAGAACCGGATTCCTTGATCGCAGATCTGGAACAGGCGCTGGCGGTGATTTGATGGCGCATCGTGAAATCTTATTTAAAATCGTTCCCATACCTTTTTCGCGATTTCAAGCGCCTCTCTCGAAATCTCCGCTTCATCGATCCCCGGGATTTCCTTTTTATGCATAAGGATGCGCCCCCCGGCAATGGTGGTATCAACTGGAGCGTCTATGATCCCGAAAAGAATATGTCCCGATATATTCTCGGGATTCAGGGGGGTGGGAGGATAATAATCCACAAGGATCAAGTCCGCAACAGCATCTTTTTGGATTACCCCGATTTGTCTTCCAAAGAGCCTTGATGCCATCAGGGCATTGTTCTTGAACAGAATGTCATAACTTTCTGAAAAGGCGACACGGGAATCTTCTTTTTCGTGTTTGTGTAATAGCGTAAACACCCTCAGCTCATCCGTCATCCGCGCATTCATGCCGTCAGTTCCCAATCCAACGCAAACGCCTTTTCTCATCATTTCCAATACAGGGGCGCATCCTACGGCGTTGTTCATGTTCGATCGGGGATTGTGAACCACGTTTGTCTTTGTTTCCTTAAGAATATCCATATCTCTGGGAGTAATATGAACGCAATGCGCAGCAATGGATTTTTGCCCCAGAACGCCGGCTTCCCCAAACCTTTGCGCAACGGTTTTACCAAAACGTCGCTGCGCATCCTCGAGGTCGGAACGCGCCTCTGCGCAATGCGTGTGAAATCCCGCATCGAAATCCCCCGCCGCCTCAACGCATGCTTTGAGGGTATTGTCGCTTAGCGTAAAGGAGGCGTGAAGGCCAAAAAGCCCCCCTAAGAGTGCGGACTTTTCCTTCCGGCATTTTTCCAGAAAACGGATGTTCTCCTCGATTCCCTGTTTACATGCCCCCTCACCATCCCGGTCAGATACCTCGTAACACAAAATCCCCCTTAATCCCGTTCTCTCGAACTGGCTGGCAATGATATCCAGGGAATCCTTGATGGCATAAGGGCTCGAATGATGATCCACCAGGGTTGTCACACCGCTTTTTACAGCCTGGATCAAAAATAGGACCGCGCTCATGGCAATAGATTCCTCATCCAGGGCGCGGTCGAGCCTCCACCAGAGACGTTCCAGAATCTGGGAAAACTTCTCCGGAGACTTGTCCTTCAGGGCAATCCCCCTGGCAAACGCGCTGTAAAGATGCGTATGGGCATTGATATAACCAGGCATCAGGATTTTCCCGTTTGCATCCAGCTTCTTCGCATCCAGGTATTTCTTCAGCATTTCCCCGGAGGTTCCCATATCCCTGATGGAGTCGCCATCGATAAGGATTGCCCCATCGTTCAAAATATCCTTTTCATCATTCATCGTCAAAATGGTTGCGTTATGGATGATCATAGATCGAAACTCCTTGGAAACAGATTGCGTCTGTAAATCACAGGAGATTAAAAATGAAGATAATCAAAACCTTGTTCAAGGGAAAAATTGCGGATTGACAGAAAGGAAATAATATGTATAATCATTTACAATTATTTTCTTATCGAAAGGATGAAGAAGAAATATGAAACGTTCTGAAATCAACAGGGCGATTGCTGACGCCCTCCTTGCCTTTGAACGGCATCACTGGCATCTCCCGCCCAATCCACGTTGGGATGTTACAGGCTTTGGCCTCGGCGATTTCAATAAATACGGGCTGACTCTCGTCAACCTCACCGAACTGCCACAGTATTGCGAGAAAATCATGTATGCCCGTTGCGGGCAGATCACCCCCATCCATAAACACAACTCAAAGCAGGAGGACATCATCTGCCGGATCGGCGTCCTTGCCATGCAACTTTACAGCCAGGATGAAAACGGCGAATTCAGGGAAAAAGATGGGGATGTGTCTGTTCTTCACAATGGAGAACCAGCAACTTTTCAGAGCGGTACGATTATTTATCTCCAGGCGGGCGAGCGGGTGACCCTGCGCACCGGAAGCTTCCACCAGTTCTGGCCTAAAAGCGAGTATTGCATTATTGGCGAGGTGTCCACATACAACGACGATGTTGCGGATAATGTTTTCGTGAATAAAAATGTCGGGCGGTTCGAAGCCATTGAGGAAGACGAACCCGCCCTCTTCCCCCTTGTTTCCGATCAGTATTAAGGGAACATCGATGAATAGAGGAGTTGTCTTTCTATTTGCCCTTGACTCATTTGATACAGAAGTTTAAAAATAAATTGTTTTTTTGATCAATTATGCTGATTGCAGATATTGTTGTCGTAACTGAAATGGATATTCTAAATCATGGAGATAATCCATCTCTTGTGCTTTATCCCGCTCTACAGGAAGGTAAGGTGATTTACCATGAAGCGGGATAGACCTGTTCCAGGATCTCCGCAAGATTGGCTCTTGAGGGCAAAGAGTGATTTGGCGATAACCTGCGCTCCTCTGCCAGAGGGGGCGCTTTATGAAGATTTATGCTTTCACCGCCAACAGGCTGCCGAAAAAGCGCTGAAAGCGGTTTATCAATACAAAGGCGCGTCTTTTCGTTATACTCATGATATTTCAGATCTAATCGAAGGCCTTAGAAACCAGGGAATTAATAGTCCCTGGAGACGCTTAGAGAAAGGTCTTACTTATGGGCTCTATAGTTAATTCCTTAAAATCCATCGACGCCGCTGTGGCGGGACATATATGTTTCGACATCATCCCGCGCTTTTCCGATACCGGCATAACCGATATTGCCGGTCTTTTGACTCCGGGGAAACTCGTCCAGGTGGGGGAGGCTGCCCTCTCTACCGGAGGTCCCGTTTCCAATACCGGTATCGGGCTCCGGATTTTTGGCGTCAACGTCCTTTTCATGGCAAAAGTTGGCGATGATGAAATCGGGCAGCTTATCATCAAACGCCTGAAAAGCCAGGGGCACGCCGAAGGCGTCAAAACCGCTTCCCGCGAGGCAAGCTCCTATACCATCGCCCTCGCCCCTCCGGGCATCGATCGCATCTTCCTTCATAATCCCGGTACCAACAATACCTTCACGAGCCATGACATCGATTACTCCCTTGTTGAAAAGTGCGGGTTGTTTCATCTGGGGTATCCCCCACTGATGCGCGCCCTTTATTCCAATGGCGGCGCAGAACTGGTGGAATGTTTTCGCAAGGCAAAAAAAGCAGGCGCCACCACATCGCTCGATATGTGCCTTCCCGATCCCAAAAGCGAATCCGGAAAAATCGACTGGAGATCGATCCTCGAAAAACTCCTCCCTTACGTGGATATATTCCTTCCCTCCATCGAGGAAGCATATTCCATGATGAAGCCGGATGAATTCTGGAAACGCCGCGACAAGGTCGGGGGAGGCGAAATCATAAACGACATCGCCCCTGAAGAATATTCCGCCCTGGCAAAAGGCTTTATCGAAATGGGTTGCCGCATGACTGCCCTTAAAACCGCCCATCGCGGTTTTTACTTTAGAACCGGCGCCCCTGCAAGTTTTGAGAAACTGGGCGCTGCTAAACCCGCTTCCCCTGAAAACTGGGCGAATAAAGAATTATGGGCGCCCGCGTTTCTCGTTCCTCAAATTGCAAGCGCGACTGGTTCAGGCGATTCCTCTATAGCCGGATTTCTCTCCGCTTATCTGCGCGGGTATTCCCTGGAACGCTGTCTTGTCATGGCAAATGTCGCCGGGCATCTCAATCTCCTCGAGCTGGACGCCCTTTCCGGGCTTCGTCCCTGGGAGGAGGTTACCGCCCTTGTCGATTCCGGCGCGCTCACACCCATCGATCCGAATATAAAGACACAAGGCTGGAACTTCGATAAATC
>JAFGFK010000089.1 GCA_016931135.1 Candidatus Sumerlaeota bacterium
TATTACGATCACGCCACAGGCATGGTTCCGCGCCCGACCATTCTTCTCCACAAAAAAACCAGCGACGCCCATGACAACCCGACGATCTCTTTGGATGACAAGGGATATATCTTTATCTTTTCCAACAGCCACGGCGGCGGAAGACCCGCTTATATACACCGCAGCAAAAAACCTTTCTCCGTTGATGATTTCGATCTGGTTTTGACGGATCGGTTCTCCTATTCCGAACCCTGGCGCATCCCGGGCGCCGGTTTCCTCTTTCTTCATACGCGTTATACAGGGGGACAGCGCCGGCTTTACTTCATGACAAGCGTGGATGGAATCAAATGGGGCGAGCCGAAACCTCTTTCTCAAATGGAAAAAGGGCATTACCAGATCAGCGCATGCAAAAACTCCCGCGTGGGTACGGCGTTTAATTTCCACCCGAAAAAGGGAGGTCTGGATTATCGCACCAATCTTTATTACATGGAAACCCTCGATATGGGGCAATCCTGGAAAACCGTGGATGGCAAACCGCTTTCCATACCCCTTCTCACCTCCGATTCCCTTTCCCTCGTTCATAACTATCAATCCGAGAACCTTCTCGTTTACATGAAGGATATGCAATTTGACGAACAGGGCAATCCCGTGATTTTGTTTCTAACCAGCAAAGGATTCGAATCCGGCCCCCAAAATGATCCCAGAACCTGGCGCGTCGCCCGGTGGAACGGCGCGCAATGGGACATTAACGCGATAACCGATTCGGATAACAATTACGATTTCGGCAGTCTTTATATGGAAAAGAATGGCGTATGGAAGATCATTGCGCCTACGAACCCGGGACCCCAGGCTTATAACACCGGCGGGGAGATTGTTCTGTGGGAATCGCGCGACATGGGCAAGTCGTGGAAAAAAACCAGGGAATTGACGCAAAACAGCAAATATAATCATACTTACGTGCGGCGCCCCCTGAACGCCCACCCGGATTTTTACGCCTTTTGGGCGGATGGGCATGGACGCGAGGAGTCTCCCAGCGCCCTTTACTTCACCGATGCTGGCGGCAATCATGTGTGGAGGCTTCCCACGCGTATGGAAGGAGAATATGCCAAACCCGAAATGGTAAAGTGATCTGAATCTCGAGATATTACTTCTGGCAGATTCCTCGCTTGTTTAAAAGGCAAACCTTCGGAAGGAAAGGAAGGTCTTTATAAAACGGATAATTTTTGTTTTTTATTGTGATAAAGCCCTTCCGGGGAGATGGGAATGTTATTCCGAATGAAAAAGAGGGGCGCTTGCGCCCATTTCGCCTTCTTTCTTTCCTTGTTGCGTTTTATGATGATTTTCACCCCCAAAAACGGCAGCGCCATAGATGCGCCGAAGGATTTTCCACATGTCATCGTTCCCCGCCAACAGAAACGTTTCGATACCCTGCGCGAAATGTTCTGGCTCCATTACCCCGGCTGCGTTCCCCAACCCACATTATGGGATGAATGGCTGGTTTCCCCCGCCCTCTGGCCCCGCGTTGATGCGAAACAATCCCTCGCCCAGCGATGGAAACAATGCCTTGAATCGCGTCTTATCGATGAAGACGGCTATGTATCGTCTCATCAACACGCCTCCATTGCCCATCCCGGAGGTTGGCCCTTTCCCGCATGGATTCACGGTAAAGGCGGCGCAGGCTGGCATTTTTCATTCAAGAATACCGCTCCGCCGCCCTTTCGACACGATCAGATTTCCACGTGCGCCCTCTGGCTCCTCGATGGGGTGAAGGATAAAGGTATCGATGAAAATGGATGGAACGTCATTCTGGAAAGGCAAAACGCCGCGCTCCAGCCCCCTTCATGCGAGATAGACGCATTCCAGGCGCCGTTCCTTCAACTCCGCTGGAGCTCCCCGGGCTTGAAAAATTCCCAGCCCTGTGTGGAATGGCGATCTAATGACAGTCCCCAATTCGATCCGGAACATCGCATGTATTTTGAACCCCCGCAGGATTCTGATACGGTTTTCACCCTGATTCCACTTTATAAACACCCCGCATGGAAGGAAACCATTACAGGCTTGAGGCTTTGCTTCGATAATAAAACCGCCGGAACGCCCGTTACCATCCAGGCGTTTTTCACTACCTATGACACCCGGCATAACGTGAACAATCCGAGCTATATTACCGGATGCGTTACCTATTTCTGGTGGACAAGAGACCTGGACTTTCTCCGAAAAAACATGAACCGCATGAGAAAGGCGCTCCGCCATATCATGATCGAACACAACGCCCTTCAGGAAAATGTGGTTCATACGAAATGGCGGGGGCACAGCGGAAAGAGCGGGCTTCAAAGGGACGCCAAGGGACAAAAGACGATTCTGTTTGGTACGGGAATTGGCGGTAATTACTGGGACCTCCTGCCTTTCGGAGGAAAAGACGCTTATGCCACGATGCGATATTATGCAGCCCTGAATAAAATGTCTGAACTCGAATCTGAGATTCGCATGCATCCGGAGTGGAATATCCCCGAAGGGGCGCTGGGCTTCTCTCCCGAGAATCTTGCCCTTCACGCAATAGACGTCAAAGAAACCGTTAACCGCATTTTCTGGAATCCGGATACCATGCGCTTTGTGGCTTGCATCGATGAGGAGGGCGAAAAACATGATTATGGACTTACCTTCCTGAACCTGGAGGCGATTCATTATGACTTCGCCTCTCCGGAGCACGCCAAAGAGATCATGGACTGGATATGCGGCGACCGCATTATACCTGGAGATACTTCTCAGGGAGCGGATATTTATCACTGGCGTTTCGCGCCCAGAGCCACCACGCTTCGCAATACGGATTATTACTACTGGGCATGGCAGAATCCGGAGGACATTCCCTGGGGGGGACAGGTTCAGGATGGGGGAGCGGTTCTCGGGTTTTCCTATCATGACCTTTCGGCGCGTATGAAGGTAAGGGGAGCGGACAATGCCTGGAATCGCCTCAAGGAAATCATAACCTGGTTTGAAGAAGTTCAGGATGCGGGAGGATACCGGGCGTATTATAACGAAAAACGCGAGGGAACGCTTCAGGGGGGAGGACCTGCCGGAGGGCTTGGAGTGGATCGCGAGTTTACGGAAAGCGCGCTTGTTCCTCAGATCATACTCGATGGTTTTCTCGGTTTTTCCCCCCGGGGAGACGGTTTCTGTCTCAATCCCGAATTTCCCTCCGAGTGGCGGGAGATCGCTATGGATGGGATATGTTTACATGGCATTGAACTCGAGATCAAGGCAACCACAAGTTCGATCAAGATTACGCGAAAAGACGCCTATGCCGATCCTATGTATATTCGTCTCCCCCGGGAAGAGTGGTCGATGATTCTCATCTCTCCGAACGGCATCGCCACGCGAATAAAGACCTTCATGACCCGCGCGGCGGATGGAGCCATAGAAATACCTTGGGCAAATACGGAGAGCGTTATTTTTATCAAGAAAGACCGTTGATGGTTTCCAAAAAGCCGAAATGTTAAGGAAGGAATATTTTACTGTTCTGGAGGCAAAATGCGCATGAATCCGAGAGAAAGAGTACTGGCTGTTATCAATCGAAAACCCGTGGACCGGATTCCGGTAGATATCTGGTACACTGATGAGGTTTTCAAGGTACTGGGAAAAACGCTGAGAATCAAAACGCACAGGGGGCTTTATAGAAAGCTGGGATTGGATAAAATGGTGTGGTTAGGCATTCCTTACAAAGGGGAACTGGCTCCGAAAAAAGAAGAAGGAGACATAGTTACCCTGTGGGGAGCGAGGATGAAATCCATTCAGGCGGGGGAGGAGATATATTATGAAACCGCAGAAGCGCCCCTGGCGCATTGCGAAACTCCTGAGGAGATTACAAATTATCCCTGGTGGCCCAATCCAGACTTGTTTGATTACAATGCGGCGGCTCTGGCTGCCAGACGCGCGGCAAAGGATTATGTAACATTGGGTCCCTGGGTTTCCTTTTTCGAGATTTATTGCGGCATGCGGGGACTGGAACAGGCTTTGATGGACCTGCTGGCCGCTCCCGAAATGGTAGAGGCGGGGCTTTCGAGGATCGAGGCGATTCAAACCGAAATGATGATGCGATTTTTCAAGCGCGCGGCAAGGTATGTAGATTGCGCATTTATATCCGATGATATGGGGGGGCAGGATGGGCTTCTGATTTCCCTGGATGCCTGGGATACGTTTTTCATGGAACGCATGGAGCGCTGGTGCCGCCTGTTACATGATTTTGGGATTAAGGTTTTTTATCACTCCGATGGAGCGATTGAGCCATTGATCGGAAGGCTGATCGAGGCTGGGATAGACATATTGAATCCGATTCAGCACCGATGCGCTGGAATGGATATAGCGGGATTGAAGGAGAAATATGGAGACAGGATTATTTTTCATGGAGGGATAGACACGCAGCGGGCGCTTTATTTAGGAACAGAGGAGGAGGTGAGAGAGGAGACCAGGAGATGTCTGGAGGTATTAGGAGCAGGCGGGGGAGGGTATATATGTTGTTCATGCCACAATGTACAGAGAGGCACGCCCGTGAGGAACATTCTCGCCTACATAGAAACCGCAAATGGGGTCAGACTTGAATGGCGCTAAGTTAAGGAGAAAAGGGGGGTCAAA
>JAFGFK010000090.1 GCA_016931135.1 Candidatus Sumerlaeota bacterium
CGCGTTTCAAATACCCAGTCAAGATGCTCCGCCCACTGGCATAACCTGTAATTCATCCCGACATTCCAATCCGCAATCAAGCCCGCATCGAATAGCGCCTTTTGAACGGAACCCGGAACCTTTACCGGAATCGCCGCAACCTCCGCAAATCGCGCGGGATCATAAGCGAATGTCTCGGAAGATCGCCAGTTTTCGGGCATATAACCCTTCAACGCCCAGTCAAGGCGTGATAAAGAATGCCGTTTCATAAATCAATCCTTTCCTTGAGGAAATCACACAGCGGATTTTATTCCGAATAAACCGATTGTATTATTAAAGGTAGTTCTGCAAACTTCTTCCAGCGGTATGCCTTTGCAGGAAGAGAGCGTTTCCGCGACAAGCCTGACATAATGCGGTTCATTGGGGAATTTTCCGCGGTATGGATGCGGCGTCAGGTACGGCGCATCGGTTTCGATCAGGATTTTTTCCAGGGGAATCGAAGCGGCGGCCTCCCTCAATCCCGCAGCGTTCTTGAAAGTCAGAGTTCCGGTGAATCCGATATGCCATCCCAGCTCGATCAGGGCGTGCGCCTCCTCGTTTGTTCCTGAAAAGCAGTGCACAACGCCCCTTATGCCCTTGTATTCATTTTGTGAAAGAATCCCGATCAGTTCCGGGTATGCGTTTCTGCAATGAACGATAGCGGGCAGATCAAGGCTTCCGCTCAATTTCAACTGAAGCGAAAAAGCGCTTCTCTGAACATCGCGCGGAGAGGGATCGGTTCCATCTTTCCTGAAATCCAGCCCGATCTCTCCAATCGCCACGCATCCTGTTTCCCGGGATAAAAAAATCAGTTCCCTTTCTATATCATCATTATAATTTATCGCCTCGTAAGGATGAAGCCCCACAGCGGCATAGATGAATCCTGGATACTCTGCAGCGAGGAGGATAGTCTTGCGGCTGGTTTCGATCGAATCCCCCGGGCAGATCACGCCTGCGATCCCGCTGGAACGCGCCCGTTCCAAAACGCCATCAAAAATCCCCTCGAACGCTTCATCTGCAAGATGCGCATGCGAATCGAAAATTTTTAACTGCGGATTTGTCATCATGTTTGAATATTTTATGGGTATTGATTTTATACCTTAATTTTTCATTTTCCATTTTCCCGGGAAGCCTGATACAGAAGTATGGCGGCGGAAACAGCCGCATTGAGCGATTCCACCGCATTCCGCATCGGGATTGTAACGAGTTTTGCCCGGGATTGTATCCATTCGGGAAGCCCGTGCGCCTCGGAGCCTATGAGGATGCAGAGTGGTCTTTGAAATCGCGCCAGGTGAAAAGGCGCCCCCTCCCGCGGAACCGCAGCGTATAGATTGATCCGTCTTTTTTTGATAACAGTAATAAACTCCGCTTCTTCAAGTTCGATGCAGGGGAGGCTCAGGATCGATCCCGCCGATGCGCGCACGGTTTTGGGATTGTAAAAGGAAACGGAAGGGGGTATGGCGATGACTGCGGAGGCGCCCGCGGCATCCGCCGTGCGGATCATGGCGCCCATGTTGCCCGGATCCTGTATCCCGTGGCAGCAGAGAAACAAACCCTCTTTATTTTGAAGAATATTTTCCGCATCAGGTTCGGGAAAGGCAAAAAGCGCAGCCAATCCCTGCGGCGTTTCCACGACGCTGATCTTCATGTAACATTTTGCGGAAAGTTCCGTTACGGGTATCGAGAATTGTTCGCAGGATTTGTGGAAATAGTCGGCGTCTCCCATCATCTCGGAAGAGATATAAACCTGGAGCGGGCGGATTCCCCTTTCCAGAAGGCTTTTGATCGAAGGAGGTCCCTCGATGAGAAATTTTCTCTCCTCTTTGCGAAATCCGCCGCTTTCCTGAAGCCTCTTCAGATACTTTATTTCGGAATTCTCCGTACTGTTGATTATCTTCATCTCTTTTCCAAAGCATGTATCAGATTGGCGATCGTTTCATTCACAGGAGTTGGAACGCCCGATTTTTTCCCGAGTGAAACAATCGCCCCGTTGATGGCGTCTATCTCCGTTGGCTTCCCTTTCCTTATATCCTGGAGCATGGAGGGATGATGTTCCGCCGTTGCGGGAATCAGCCTTCCTGTAAGAACCTTCATGTAATCCGCGTCCTTTTCCCAGAATAACGGCGTTTCATGGGAATTCGCCACACAAAAGCACTCGGAGACGATCTGTTCCATGAGCAGCCTGGTTTCCTGACGTTTTGCCAGGTATCCATAGGGAACCTGGAGCAGTGAGGAGAGGGGATTCAACGCCGCGTTGTAAAGCAGTTTCGCCCAGATGTATTTGGAAATCTCTTCTGTATATTTTGTCGGGATTCCCGATTTGTCGATTTCAATAGCAAGGCTTCTTGTTTTTTCCGAAAGGGGAGAAGGCTTGGGGTGCCCCAGCATGACTTCTTCCGCATAAACGGTGACTTCCACCTCACCCGGGGCGTGAAATTCCACTCCGAAAATCACGCGCCCCCCAACGGTATGATCCCATCCCGCGCAGTCCGCAATCGTCTCCACATTCCCGATACCGTTTTGCAGCGATACGACAAGGGTTTCCTCTTTCACAAGAGGCGCGATCTGGCAAGCCGCCTCCCTTGTATCGTAACTTTTCACGGAGATTATGATCGCGTCGAATGTGATGTTCCGTGGAATCTCCGAGGTTTGAGTAACAGCATGGGGGAGCCGTATTCTCTTTTCCCCCCAGATGCCCGTGATGAGGAGCCCCTGCTCCCGCACCGCCATCATGTGATCCCTTCTCCCCACGAGCCATACCGTGTGATTCGCCTGGTTCAGGTATCCCCCGAACACGCTGCCGATTGCCCCGGCGCCGAATATCAAAATATTCATCTTACCCGCATCCATACTACTATCATGCAAAATCATCTAAATATTTGAGAAGATTTCAACGCAGTCGTTTAAGCGAATTTTTTTGTTTGAATATTTTATGCGTTAAAAATTTTATACCTTCATTTTACATTTTCTACCATGCCGGCGGCGGCGGACCCTCGATTAAATCCTTGTCCTTTTTATGCCCCATGATCGTATCGTAAACCTCCTCCGATACCCCTAATGCGAAAACGAAGGCAATAAGCGTCCCTTGAAGGAGCAAAAACATGAATGCCCATCCGAATCGCACAACCTGGTGATATTCCATAAGGAAAAAACACAGGATAGTGATTGAAAAAACAAAAAGCGCCAGGATCAAACGGAGGGAATACCGACGCGACATACTCGTTCCATGATCGAATTTCGATAACGTCTTCAATCCCCAGATGGATAGAACGACATTCACAAGCACAAGGGAGAAGAAAAACAGCTTGGGGAAACCGTAAATCTCCGAAATCTTCTTTTGAATCTTCATGCGTTCCGCATAAAGGCTCTGGGGGTTTTGGGATACGGGCTCATTATCCAGTTTGTCCATAATTTCCTGAAGTTTCTCGGAATAGTGAACTTCTTTCCGGTTGTCCCAGAATGACTTGATGGATAAAATCCCGGAAACAAGCAGGATCAGGATGATGCACGCGATCATTCGTTTTTTGAAATCTTCCGGTTTCATACAGGGAATGTCCCCTTTCGCGCAATTTGTAAAACTGTTATTCGATTTGACATTAAAAACAAGGGAGAGTCTTTCCCGGAAACCCCTTTCGTGTCAATTAAAAGATAGCGGCGGCGCATGGTTTGTTGTGGGTGGCTGGTTGGTTGATAGTTCAAAAAAGGGGCGTTTATTTCCCGGAGATTGTGAACAAGGCAATCTCCGGCGGGGCGAGAAACCGTACTCGCGGCGCGGCGCCTCCCATCATGCCTACGCCGCGGTTCGTGTAGGCGATCATTCCATTTTCCTCGTAAAGCCCCATCTCGTATTTCTTGCCGGTA
>JAFGFK010000091.1 GCA_016931135.1 Candidatus Sumerlaeota bacterium
ATCAGCCGTGAATTTTGCCCAACCGGAGGCAAGAGACGGTCCATCAACCTTGTCTTCGCTTTTTCCCACAACCTCCATAGGCGTTTTCAAATCTTCTGTCATTTCCCGCCTGCTTTATCTCCAGTTTTTTTAACCTTTTTCAGGAGTTTTGCCCCCTTTTTGACCGCTTCGAGAATCTGAACATACCCGGTGCAACGGCACAGATTCCCATCGAGCGCGATTTCAATCTCATCATCCGAAGGATCGGGATTTTCATCCAGAAGGGCTTTGGAGGAAAGGATCATACCGGGAGTACAATAACCGCACTGGATGGCGCCTGATTGAACAAATGCCTCCTGAAGGGGGTGCAGACTTCCGGGTGAACCCAAGCCTTCCAGGGTGGTGATTTGGCGTTCCTGGCAATGCGCTGCAAAGACAAGGCAGGAATTCACCGGTTTGCCATCCAGTAGAACCACGCAAGCCCCGCAATTGCCCTCCCTGCATCCTTCCTTTACGCTGTGATAGCCCCGGCTGCGAAGGACATCGAGGAGTTTCTCCCCCGGGAGTATGTCCAGTTCCTGTTTTTTCTTATTGATGGATAGTTTGATCTTCATGCGTTATCCTTGTGGAACTTTTTCCATGCAGAAATGAGGCAAGACTCGATAAGAGCCGGCGCTATCCGGCTTTTATAATCATCTGAAACCCTGAAATCCCTGAGTGGCTTGATGGATTGCGCACCGACTTTCGCTGCTGTACTGATGACTTCCTGTGTAAGAACGGCATTGGTCAAAACCTCTTCCGCTTTAATGAGTCGCATGGGAAGAGGGGATGCCGCGCCAATCGCGATGCGGGCTTTCGTGCATTTTCCTTTTCTTATCCATAAAACAGCGGCAACATTCAAAAGGGCGAAATCAGTTTTTGTGAGGGAGAATTTCAGAAACGCGCCTTTAGCCGCTTTGTCATCCGGTGGAAGTATGATTTCCTTCAGAATGCGCCCGTTCTTCAAACGCGGAAGCGGTTGAGAGGAGAAAAACTCATCCGCCTCGAAAAAAGCGTCATCGTTTTTAGAAGCTGTCTTGAATCTTGCCCCAAGGGAAAGAAACAGCACAGGGAGATTTGACCAGAGATAAATCCGCAGAACGTTTCCGCCAATGGTGATGAGGTTTCTAAGGGGGGTGGTGGCGAGGTTCAAGGCCGCCTCTTTTGCCACTCCGCCGAAATAAGAAGAAAACAGGGGATTTTTGATCAGTTCGGAAACAGGAGTCGCAGCGCCGATATGGATCCCGTCTTTCTGTTTTTTGATATAATCTAGTCCCGATCGGGATAGATCCACAATTCCCTTGATTCCCTTTGGTTTTGAAAAGGCGAGGCTTGTGCCGCCGGATAGAATATAATAACCCTTTTCCCCTTTCTCGAGTAAAAGGAGGGCGTCTTTTACATTCCGTGGAATAAAGTAATCATCGATGGACATCGTTTGGGTTACCATATAATAAGATCGTAGGGATGCCCCGCCCTTTCTGTCAAGCGATTCCCGTATGAAAAACCGCCCATCAACGCGTCCTGACTCTCTGGGAACTCTGCGGCTCTGCGTGAGATATTTACAGAGAAAATAACTGGGATAAACGGGATCAGAATACAGATATTTCTATTTCATCCTTTTCATCCGTGCCTTTCGCGCCAACATGTCACGGCGAAGTTTCAACGTAGCCGGAAGTTGCGCCTTTAGAGTAACGAAGACAAATTCGCTTTAATTGCACTCATTTGCCAGATTGACCCCCTGTGTGGAAAAATGGCTTCCAGGAAAAAAGGATTGACTAAAAATAATCGGACTTCTTACCTTTCGTGTTAATATAAAGAAAAAAAGGGACGATAAGGTGAAACCAGGAGAAATAGGACCAACAAGGAAATCAAGGGAAAAATCTCTTCCAGATAGAAAAGATTTACTCTGGGGAGCGATTTTGCTGGTAATGGTTTTTGCAGCTTATTTTCCGGCGCTGCGGGCGGGATTTGTGTGGGATGACGACGCCTTGACGCAAAATCTTTTGATGCTGAACTTTGCCGGTTTGAAAAAAATATGGTTCGAACCCTCGCTTATCCCGCGCGAGGCGCATTATTGGCCCCTTGTTTATACGTCGTTCTGGTTCGAGTATCATATCTGGAGGCTGTTTCCTCCCGGATTTCATTTCACAAATATTTTGCTGCATGGAATAAACGCCCTGCTGTTATGGATGATTTTAAAACGCCTGGGGATTGGCTTTGCCTGGTTCGCCGCAGCGGTTTTCGCCCTTCATCCCACACGCGTGGAATCGGCGGCGTGGGTGATCGAACGCAAAGACGTTTTATCAGGTTTTTTTTATTTTCTGAGCTTTCTTCACTATACGAAATTCGATGAAAACAAGAAAACCTTGCCTTATATTCTATCTCTTTTCTTTTTCCTGTGCGGGATGCTTTCCAAATCCATTGTAGCGAGCCTTCCTGTGGCGTTTGTTCTGTTTCATTTATGGAAGGATAAAAAAATCGATGGGAAAAGACTCGTTCATCTTGCGCCCTTTTTTATGTTAGCGGTTTTGCTGACGCTTTTCGATCTCTGGATATTCCGCCATAAAACCGGCGCATTTTTTCCGTTTTCCTTTCCCGAAAGGCTGATCATTGCAGGAAGGGCTCTATGGTTTTATGCGGGAAAAATGGCGTTCCCCCATCCCCTGATGGCGATTTATCCGAGGTGGATCATAGGCGCCGGAAATCCGGTTCAATATCTCTTTCCGTTTTCCGCTGTTCTGCTTCCTTTCATACTTTTTATCCTGCGGAAAAGGATCGGCACAGCTCCCCTGATCCTTATCTTTTACTTTGGTATCACGATCTTTCCTGTTTTGGGATTCGTGGATTTTGGTTACATGCGATTTTCCTTTGTGGCGGATCGGTTTCAATATCTTGCGGGAATCGGCGTGATCGTGTTCGTAATTTCCTCCCTGAAGTTCTTATGGGATAAAATGGGAAGGAATGGGAAATATGGGAGTTATGGGAAATATGCGGGAAGTGGAGTGATTCTACTATTGCTGGGGATGATGACATGGAAACAGGCAAAAACCTACCATGATTATGAAACGCTGTTCCGGCATAATGTGGAAAAGAATCCAGGTTCATGGGCTGCGCACAATAATCTCGCTACGGCTCTTGAAAAAAAGAACGATCCTGATGGCGCCATAATCCATTACAGGAAGGCGCTGGAACTGAAATCCGATGAATGCCAGATTCACTACAACCTGGGTTCGCTATTTACCCGAAGAAATGAAATCGACAAGGCGATTTTTCATTACGAGGAGGCGTTGAAGATCGATCCTTCTTATCCGGAGGCGCATAATAATATTGGTCTCCTTTATGATCAAAAAGGGGATAAGGAAAAGGCGTTGTATCATTTCCGCGAATCGCTGAAATACAGGCAGAATCATTCTGCAACGCACGTTAACCTGGCGAATTCATTATCAGAGATGGGAGATACGAGAGGCGCCATTCGACATTTCGAGATTGCCATTCAAATAAATCCATCCAATACTTTGGCAATGAATACCCTGGCGTGGATTTACGCCACTCATCTGAGGGATGAAATCCGGGATGCGGAAAAGGCGCTGAAATACGGACAACGGGCGTGCGAGATAACTCAATACGGCGATGCGGGCTGCCTGGACACTCTGGCTGCCGCTTATGCGGAGGCTGGAGAATTCGAGAACGCCGTTGTAACGGCAAAAAGGGCGCTGGCTGTAAAGGGTTCGCCGGAGTTGTCGAACTCGATTGAAAAACGGCTTGATCTCTATCAGAACGGCAAGCCTTTCAGGGATGAATCATTAAATATTGACAAATAATCATCTTCGAGGGAGGATTATTTTTTGAATAGATGATCAGATTTTAAGGGGAGGCAATATTGTTTACCGGAATCATAGAAGAAGTCGGAACGCTGATCGAAAAGAAGGGAACGGGCTCTTCTTTTCGATTGAAGATCGGGGCGAAATCCCTGGTCAATCTCTCCCCCGGAGACAGCGTTGCCATTGACGGGGCGTGTCTTACAGTCGAGCTTTCAGGCAGCGGGGAGTTCGTCGTCTATTCCTCCCCGGAAACCATATCGAGAACCACGCTTGTGTATAAAAAGCCGGGAAGTCCCGTGAACCTGGAACGCGCCCTGCTTCCCAGTACGCGATTGAACGGACATTTTGTCCTGGGGCATGTGGATGGAGTGGGGAACATATCGGATATCAGAAAAGAGTCTGATTCCTGGAGGTTTTTCTTCCGGATTCCGGAAACGGCGCTTCCCTATTGCGTGGAAAAAGGCTCCATTGCCATTGACGGCATTAGTTTGACCATCGCCGGAATAGCGGGAGAAAAACAAATCATCGAGGTTGCGATCATACCCTTTACCTTCGAGCGCACCACCCTGAAGCGCCTAAAATCCGGAGATGCGGTCAATGTCGAAGCGGACATTCTCGCCAAATATGCGAAAAAATTCCTTGAACCTTATGGAAAAAATAAGGGTATAACTATTGATTTATTGGAAGACGCTGGTTTTATGTAAGAAGAAAGGATGATTTTCACTTATGCCTTTTATGAAGATAGAAGAAGCGATCGGGCATTTCCAGAAAGGGAAAATGCTCATCATGGTGGATGATGAAGACCGCGAAAATGAAGGAGACTTCGTGATCCCCGCGGAATTCGTCACGCCGGAAACCATCAATTTCATGGCAATGCGCGGAAGGGGACTTGTCTGCGTCTCCTGCATGGAGGAAAGAGCTGCGGAACTGGACCTCGAATTGATGGTGCGCGACAACACCTCCAAACTGGGAACCAATTTCACTATATCCATCGATGCGCGGCAGGGAACCACAACCGGCATATCGGCAGCGGATCGCGCCCATACGATCCGGGTATTCATCGATCCAAAAACCAAGGCGAACGATCTGTCGCGCCCGGGGCATGTGTTTCCGATCTGCGCAAAACCGGGCGGGGTGCTGGAAAGGGCGGGACATACGGAGGGAACCATAGACCTCTGTCGTCTTTCCGGGCTTTATCCTGCTGCGGCATTGTGCGAGATCATGAAGGAAAATGGCGAGATGGCGCGCCTGGGCGATCTGGAGATCATCGCGGAAAAATTCAGCCTGGGCATTGTCACCATACGCGATATCATCGCATGGAGAATGAAGAAGGAGAAACTCATCCGGCGCGTTGTGGAAACCCATATCCCGAACGATTACGGCGATTGGAAGATCATCCTGTATGAAGGCAGCATCGACAGGGAGCTCCACATCGCCATGGTGATGGGGGAACCGGAGAAACAGGCGTCGGCGCTTGTGCGGGTGCATTCCCAGTGCTTCACGGGCGATACGCTGGGATCGCGCCGGTGCGATTGCGGTTCGCAGCTTACCGAGGCTCAGCGTATTATCAAAGCCGAGGGGCACGGCGCTATTCTTTATCTTCACCAGGAGGGGCGCGGCATCGGACTCAAAAACAAACTGATGGCTTATGCGCTCCAGGATCAGGGAAGGGATACAGTGGAGGCGAATGAGGAGCTGGGATTTCAGGCGGACCTGCGGGAATACGGAATCGGCGCGCAAATTCTATGCGATCTCGGGCTTTCCAGAATTCGATTGATGACCAATAATCCCAGAAAGATCATCGGCATCTCCGGATATGGTCTGGAGGTCGTGGATAGAGTCCCATTGATCGTAGGCATCTGCAGTCATAACAGGAAATATCTGAACGCCAAGGCGCAGAAGATGGGACATTTGATCAATGAAAAATGAATCCGTCTTCGTTGAAACTACGACGCGACAAGAAATGTAAAATTAAAAATGACGGTATGGGAAAAATAACAGGATATATCAATACCCGCTTAGTCATAATGAATCCGAAAGGAGAAACCCATGGTAAAAAAGATCGAAGGGAAACTGGAGGCAAAAGGGCTCAAGATGACGATCATTGTGAGCCGTTTCAATGAATTCATCAGCTCGAAACTTCTGGAAGGGGCGCTGGATTGCCTGAACAGGCATGGCATGGATGAAAAGAACATCCG
>JAFGFK010000092.1 GCA_016931135.1 Candidatus Sumerlaeota bacterium
ATTCGGAATTAACGATAATTAAGAAATTCTTCCACAGATAATTCAATATCTTTTGATATTTGACGAAGAAGTATTGGAGAAAGATCACGTCCCTTGTGAAAGGGAACCGTTGTTCCCCTTCCATCAGGATGACGAAACTGCCTGTGCGAACCTCTTTGACGTATTTCAATGAACCCGATTTTCACTAATATGGAAATCACTTCATCCGGCTTTAAAACAGGTATATTCCCCATGATCAAGCCACCACAATGTTCTGTGTTCCCACAAATTCGGTTTGTAATTGCGGTTCGCCATCTTCCAGCAGCATTTTTATCACCTCTTGAAGATTCTTACTGAGTTCTTCCAATGTTTCACCTTGGGAGTGAGCCCCTGGAAAACCAGGAACGAATCCCACATATAATCCAGTATCCGGACATTTCTCCAAAACAGCTGTAAATACCCTCATCAGAATTCTCCTTCCACGGATCATCAAATACGATTTATGAATAATACCACTAAGCACAAGATATCAAATAAAAAAATGAGAGATTCGAAATCGAAAAGAAATCCGGATCAGAACAGTTCGATGGTTGCGGGGGGTCTTTTGCTGATGTCGAACGCTGCCTTTGATGCGCCGGATTTTTCACAGACCTCCCTTCCCATTTTCACAAGATAATCAAAATCCATATCCATATGCCAGGCTGTTCGGACATCCTCGCTTTCCACAACCTTGATCGAAACCGGATACCCCTTTTCCCCGGAATCATAAACCTGGTAAAGCGCACGGGGAAGCCCGGATATTTTACTCAGGGTATCGTATAGTTTCACGAAATTTTCATGATCCAGTTTTTTCCCTATCACCCATAAAATAGGCGCATATAATTTCCCCTTCTGAGAGGAAACAGCCGGATCAATCCACATCGCCCTGGTCTTCATCCTGAAACACCCCGCTTCCTTTCCCGCCAATCCCTTTATATGCTCGCTGAGTTCCGTATCCCGTTCCATTTCCGGATCGAGACACGCGGCAAAGTATTGAAAGGGGATTCTGACTCCTGTCGCTTCATCATAACGGAACGGCTCACCCCATTTTTCTTTGAAATACGCGCAAACCATCTGCTCCACGACATCCGTTGCGATCTTGCAGGTTTGGAGTTTATCGGTATTGAAGGCGCCGCCCACGCGAAGGAGCTGGGCGGGACCCGGACAGGGAATCCTCATGGCGAACTCGCGCGGCATCCCCAGATGCATCGCCACCCTCCTCACGTGCGGCTTGTAAAGGGAAGAGAAGGCTTCCAGCTTTTTCATGTTATAGGGAAGGTTGACGTTATGTTGAATCTGGCGGTTCTGATCCGTCATCACGATATCCGGACAGATCGTGCCATCCGCAATCCAATCCGCCTTGAGCGAGGCAATGTATTTGTTCGATGTCAGGGTATAAAGGCTTCTGAACATGTCGCGTTTCAGTGCGCCGTCTTCGACGCCATCGAACCAGGGAAGAACAAGGTCTCTTGTATGGAGAACCTCGAAATTAGGGAAATCTTTGAAGATTTCTGCTGTGGTTTCCCATTCCTCGCGCCCCCCTATGATGCGGCGAAGTCCATCATCGATGAAGAAGAGATGGAGCCTGTTCCCGAGCGCCTCTTTGAGAAGGAAGGCAACGGTTGTGCTGTCCACGCCGCCGGAAGCGGAGAGAGCGACCTTTTCATTGGCGCCAACAAGGGCGTCAATCCATTTCAATACGCTTTTCACGTAATCCTTCAGGTCAAAATCCGCAAGACTCTGCGGCATTTTGTAATTAAACCGATGAACCGTCAAATCCGCCATGGTCGTAATCCTTCCTTTACAATAATTTGGCAAATTAAATGGACAAGACTCTTAAACATAACGCATAAATCATGAAGCGGTAAATATCGATAAAAATCAAACATATTTTCCGGGAAAAAACGATGGCTTATTCACGAATAATTTTGTGACATAAAGAATTGTTATATCCTATTCAAGAGTCCGTGAGAAAGTTCTATATTTATCCACAGTATTTTCCGAGATAGAGCGATGGAATTCAATTTTCTGAAGTTCTATCTCGCTATCTTCGGATAGATGGAACATCAAGAGTAATGCGTTTAACTTCGATCCTTGAAGCCAAAGAATATCATGGCTCATATCCGTCTCGATATAAGGCTGGTTTGTCAAAGGGTCAAGATCGAGGGGCGCGCTTCTTTCCCCGGAATAGCCGGGATACCTGTTTGATTTCCAGAAAAGACGGATATAATTCGCGAAAGGCGTTTTAGGATTTTCCGTAAGCCGCTTCAAACCTCCGAATATGCTTACTTTATAATATGACAAGCAGGTAATGGGAAATGGAAGAATCAATTCCATTCTGCATGAGTTTGACGCGGGCTTGAGAGAAATCGAGCGGTTATTCTCATTAATTTCCGCTCCGGATATTGTCAGTTTTCCGGAATGGTATAAATCAATAAAGCGAAGCGTTTTCAGGGTATCCGATGTCTTATCAGGCTTTTCCCTGGCTTCGAGTAAATCCTGAACCGCCTTAAGTTGAAATTGCAGGTAATCCTGATCCCATTGTGAAAAATATCTCCTGTTATCCTCAACGGTTAATTCACTGAATTTAAAGCGATTAAGCAACGCCTGCCGCGCATGCCAATCAAGCGTCGCCACGGATTCCGGTTTTTTGAACGCTATGCCTGCCGCCTGTTTCATCCAGGGAATGAATTTGATGCGCAGAAAGGCGTCAAAACCGTCTGACCGGATATAAAACCAGGCAAAGAGGAGCGCCCATAACCAGAATGCCAGCTTAGCAATGAAATATTTATCAATCTTCAGTCGCCCCATCAATCTCTCTCCCTATCGGCGTTGTCTTGTTCAAGAAAATGAATTAATGCATCCTTATCGATCCTGTAAAGGCGCTCTACGGCAATTCGTTCTCCATAGAATCGTCCCCTGTGTAATCCGGAAGATACTGTCATGATGACCGGTTGAAAGATAAGAGAATTCTCATTCAACCAACGCTCTTCATCGATAAAATTTCCAAACTTTTCCGGCCTGAGATCATAAATATAGTCAACATTTTCCTTCAGCATATAGCGGAACCACTGGTTTTTGTTTTCCGCGGGAAATGTAATCATGCGCAGTTTCATATCTTTGGGCATCAGGCTGATGGCGCCCACATGAGGAAAGTAATAAAGTGTATTATTTTTTTCGGCAAAATGCTCTCGAACGTATTGCCTGACGCTGTAATAACCAGGATAGTGATCAAACTGCTGAGGGGAAAAATCGCCGGTACGATGAGAAAAAAACAGGAAATCCGGCGGCTGGAATACGGAAGCGACAGATGTGATTGACTTTGCGGCGTTGAAAAGAAGACATACAGACAGAAACAGTCCAAGGACAAGACGCCCCGGTTTGCGGAAGTTCTGCATGAGCCAGACCAGGCATAATCCTGAAAAGAAAGCCAGATAAAGCGTGAAGCGCGCATGCCATTTCACGGTTTGGAAAAGATACACGGTTAAAAAGGACAACCAGACTGTCATGAAACCTTTGTCTCTTTTAAAAAGGGCTATTATAAATGATATCGCCAGGGCGGGAACGCCAAGGATGAAAAAACCGCTTCCCAACCCTGCAAACATCTGGGCAAGGCTGATGCCCGGCGAGTCCTCCCGGTAAGTTATCCAGATCGCCTCAAGGTAACTGTCCGTTCTCTTCTCCATAAAGGCGCGGGTATATTGATTTACAGGAAAGGGGCCTTTAAATATCTGATGTCCAAAAAATTTCACCTCGATAGGATAAAGAGGATTGGCGTATCTGATTACATTATGCAGATACCAGGGGGCGGCGAGCAAAAGCCAGAAGGCGCTGAAAAGGGCGATCATACCGTAAATGCGTCGCATGGGCGCCTTGATCTTGATCAAATAAATTGAAATTATGAGGAAAAGAGAAAAGGAAAAAATAATGCCGGTGTTCTTGATCCCTCCCACCAGCCCGGTTCCAATACAACAAAGAACCAGCCATTTATAACCGCCGCTACTGATAAAAAGGAATAAAAATAACAGAGAGGTTACAAGTCCCCCCGCCATGGCAAGGTCTGCATACCCCTCGGAAAACTGAAGAAGGAATTCCGGCGTGAACAGGGCGAAATATATCACTATAATCGCCAGCCTTCTCCTGATTCCCAACATCCGGGAAAGGGAGTAAAGCGCAACAAGTCCCATCAGGGCAAAACTCGCCTGCTTCAACGCCCCTGCGTAAAGATTTCCCGTAAACGCCAGATGATGATACGCCACAATTCCGCTTGTATTGGGAAATCCGTGAACGCGTGAAAGAGATGGCCAGCTATGGGCGCCCATCCCATCCCAATCAAGGGAGCGGGTTTGATACCACTTCACAGGAGCAACGAGCTGATAATCCACGGCATCGCTATATCGTGGCCCGATTTTCAATCCCAGATAAAGAATCCCCAAAAGAATAATGACAACAGGCGCAACGCTTAAATAATCGTAAAGACTGACTGATCTGATAATCTCTCGCCATTCATGAATGACTCCCCCGCTCCCGCAGAAACGTATAAACAAGCTCGACATAATTGTCGCCTGAAGAACGTAAATTATGAGAAGGAAGGCTGGCTGGAGAGAAATCCACCCAAAAAGAAAAAAATCGACTACAATGATAAAATGAAATAAAAGAAGAAGAGTGGTGATAAAAAGAGAACCGGGTTTTACGCGGATCATACAGGTCAGAATGAAGGCGGTTCCCAAAACGCAAAGAGTTGCAAAAAGCCACGTCAATTTGCTGCCTCATCAAAACTTTCATTTTCAAATATACATAAAAAAAGATAACCTTCCCCGGGGCTGAATACGATTACAGTAGTTCGGCAAATTCAAGGATCGAACCCTATAATGCAACCAATGCGCCAAACTCTGCATCTCATTCAAAACGCTAAAATGCCATAATTCATAAATTACAGATGTATAAGAACGCAGGAGAAAGGATATTTCAAATAAAAAAATCTGAGTTTATCTTTCCCTGTTTCAAAGAACGGGAAATTCTTCACACCCCCGGGGGAACCATCACGGGAGTCGTTTTGATCTTTTTCTCATTACCGGAAAGCGTTTTGCGGTAGCGCAGGTGGCGTCTGCGCGCCAGTTCCACAAGGGGACGCCATACAAGATGCGTCAAACGACGCCTGATGACAAAGGGCCAGAGAAAATTCGTATGCTTGTATAAAAGGCTCATGGCAAGATAACCCGGAAGCTCGCTGATGCGTTCGGGGCGCCGCGCCCAGATGGAGGAAAGGGAAAAAGTTCGCTCGTAACTCCATTGGTAGCCTTCCTCCAGTTCCTCCGTAGTCATGAGAAGCGGGCGAAACACGGCATGGGCGGAATCGTATAAATCCCAATTTTGATGAAGCAGCCTTCCCTCGGAATCGAATTTGTCGAAAAGGGGCGTCCCCGGATAAGGAGTCAGGATGTGATAAGTTGCGCATTCCAGGCGATTCTTCTCGATCCATCGCACGGTTCTTTCAAAAACGGATTTATCGTCATGATCAAAGCCGAACACGAAACTTCCATTCACCTGTACGCCGAACCTGTGAAAAATCCTGATCCTCCTCGAATAATCCAGCGGATGGGGAGATTTCTTGTCAGCCTCCTTGAGATTTGCGCCCCGTATGCTCTCGAATCCCACGAATACCCCCGTGCATCCCGCCTCCGCCATAGCCCTGACAAGTTCCGGATCATCCGTGATGTCGATGGAAACCGCGGCGCTCCAGATTTTGCCTATGCTTTTCAAGGCGCGGCACAAATCCCGCAGATATTTCCGATCCGATCCGAGATTGTTGTCAATAAAAACGCCATAGGGTTCGCCCGTGGAAAGAAACTCCTCTACAACTATCTGAGCATCCCGAACCTGGCGCGGCATGATCAAACCCTTTGTGGAAAGGATGCAGAACCGGCACCGGTTATGGCAGCCTCTTGTGGCGATCAGGCTTGCCGTTGTTAGAAAATCGCATTGGGAGATGATATCGCGACGCGGCGCAGGTTCTTCCCGAAAGGGTTCCCTGTAACTCCCGATGTATCTTTTCTTCAGGACGCTTTTTTCGCAATCCTCCAGGATTTCGCGCCATACCCGGACGCCGTTTCCGAGAACGAGGGCGTCGCAACAATCCGTCATTTCATCCGGACAGCTTTGAACATGGGAGCCTCCCAATATAACCTTGGCGCCGAGATTTCTGTAATATGCGGAGAGTTCACGGGCGCGCGAGGCGCATGTTATCATGACCGTTATTCCAACGACGGAAGGGAGTGGATTTACGGGCGGAGCGCCCTGGAGCAGGTTTTCATCCCAGAAACGCGCCTCCCAATTATCCGGGGTAACGGAGGCGAGGGATAAGAGGGAATGGGCTGGAGTGAGAACATGTTTACCGAAGCTGTTATAGGGGCTTTTGGGATAAAAGGGATTGATCAGAAGAACGGAGCGCGGTTTCGGAGCGCGGGGAAAAACCGGATTTGACAAGGCGGGGGCAACCCGCATGCATTCAGGGAAAAAGGGGGGATGGCATTGATCTGTCATGAGACTGCGCCTCCCGTGATAATTGAGGGAGCCTCTGCAAAAGGCTCGCCGTTACTTTACTTATCCAATAACTTTGCATTGCAAAGTATAATGACAAAAAAACATCGGGGGCGTTTTCACTTGCGTGAAACGCCGGATTCCGGGCAAACCGAGCCTTGTATTCAACGGGGCGTTCATGCCGGCGTCCAACCCTGGATATCCGGATTTTTCAGGAACCGCGCGGATTTTTTTTTCGCTTCATTCGCCTGTGCGGAATAGGCGTCTTTCAACACCCTTTCCATTTCCTCCAGGTAGGATATAAACCGCTTCCTGCCTTCCGGAGACAGTCTGCAAAGGGTTTGAGGCCTGCGATCCTGGAACCGTTTCCAAACCTCGATCAATCCCGCTTCCTGCAAAACCTGGATATGCCTGCTTAAATTTCCATCGGTAAGGGAACACAACTCCTTGAGTTCATTGAAGAGAAGTCCCTCCTGGTGCGTGGCAAGGGAGGTCATGATGCCAAGCCGCGCCTTTTCATGCATGACGCGATCCAGTCCTTCATAGGCAAAGCGTCCCTCTTCCTTTTCATCCCTGCGTTCAGACATAATCCTTCCTCTCCAGATGAATATATAAAACCACTGCGCCGAGGATGAGCCCGAATCCGAAGGTGATCCCCATTCCCCAGGGGGAAAAGGCAAGTCCCTTTTGGGCGAGGGCTAGTAGAACAAATCCGCACAGGAGATAATACAGGGCGATCCATCGGCTCATTCTCGGCAAAAAGGGGCACGTGGAAAAAACTCCGAGACTCAATATAAAAGCCCAGAATCCGGGCAGAAGAGACAGAGTTTTATAATCCAGGGGCGCCAGGGAAAGGGTGAGAAGCAAACCGATCACGATACAGGGAGAGAACTGCGCCCATACATAACGCGTTTTCCTTCTTTCCAGATCGCTTTCGTGAAAGATATAGAGATACAGGGCAAAAAGGGCGACAAGGAGGAAATTCCCGCAGGCGACGAGGGACCAGTAATAGACAAAATGCAGGTAGGGAAAGACATCGCCGAGAAAAACCGGCTGAAGCGCGGCTGCGAGGCAGCCGATCAAACCGGCAAACGCCACATGAAGGGAGCGGAACCCGCGGTAAACCTCGGTTCGATTCAGGTGGTCATGAATCGAAGAAATTTGATCCAGGGCATGATTGATCTTCATAATAGAATGGATTACAACAGAAATTACTTTGCGATGTCAAGTAAAAAAGGGGAGAAAAGAAGAAAAATACGCATCATGACCCCGTCTCCGGAAATCCACCAAGGGATCAGGGTGGGACAATCAGGGCCAGTGCCAGCCGATATTCCCTATCCATAGAGGAAGCACGATGAAATGATGGATGACGTCGGAAAGAAACAGCCCGATGCCGATTCCGGCGATCCAGGGGCTGTACTTCGGAAGGCGCCGGGCGATCGTCAATCCAATAATGAAAAAGAATATTCCCCAGAACATGTGGTGAATCCTCAATAATATGGGGAGGTTATATCTTTCATGAAACTCTCCCGCCGAAATGCCGGAGAATACGCGGGATAAAATCGTCCCCACTTCATAAATGATCGTGACAATCGCCCCGATCTTTCCCGTCTTTTTCCAGTATTTTTTATCCATGGACAGTATTCCTCCAATATTAATTGGATATAATTCATCATATCTGATTTTGTATCTCAATTGAAATAACCTCTCCGGGGGCAAGATCCGGAAGATTCAGGGACAGGTCTTTCCCGGAAACCTTGATTGTTTCATCCAGAATTTCAAGAGGGGCGCCAAGCGGTTGGGTTCCTGTATCGGGGATGCGAAACGCCTTGAGTTTCAGGGGAACAACGAGACCATCGGGCGGTTCCTGAGCGTGAAAGGAATGGAGGATTCCGGAGGCGTTACGCTTGACGAGTCCGGTGTCTTTATTGAAATCTACGCTTATTTCACAAACAGGTTCCCGGGGAATGGTTTCCGCAACAGGCGGCGTCTTCCGGGCGTACGCCATGGATAATAACAGAGGCGCGATTATGAGTATATTTCTGATCATCAGGAAAAGAATCCTTCCCTTTGAAGGGCGTCATGGACGATTTTTCTTCCGGGATTGTCGCCCCTTGCAACGGAAACTCCGACCTGCCCCTTGGTCGCCTCAATAATTTCCGCCACATCCCTGTGAGTGGATCCCGGGCAAAGGAGGATCGATACGATCTTCTCCTTTTGAAAAAACTCGCGTGTAACTTCGAGGGCTTCCTGCTGGTTTTTTACAATGACAGTAAAAAGGCGGTATTTGCCCGTATCGATGACGCTTTTGTGTTTTGTTCTATCGGCATCCGGGGCTTTTGCCATAAAAAGCGACTGGAAAGCCATGTTCGAACCTCCTGATTATCTTATATAATGGGGAATCCCTTCATGAAATCGGGACCGAGGAAATGCGGTGAATGGATATCGGGGCAGCGACAGAGGATGTTTCATCGATGCGCGTGACAGTCTCATCCGTGATGGAAACAATCGCCTGGTTGACTTCATCGGGTCCGTTGAGGATATAAACGGAATGAAAATTTTCGGAGTACACCGCCTTTGTTGTCCTTTTAAATTCCTTGAATTGTTCAAAAACCACCTCGAGGGGTATGATGCGATCCGTGCGTTTGATGGCGCGATCGATGCAGACATCTTCGGGAATATTGAGAATGAGGGCGACAACCGGAGCGCCGCATTCCGCTGCAATATCAAGCAGGATGCGCCGCCCGTAATCCTGTATATTCGTGGCGTCGATCACCGTCAGTTTTTTTCCGGAAAGGCGTTTACGGGTTACCATGTAGAGGATTTCAAATGCATCGCGGGAAACTTCCATGCAGTTTTCATCATCTGATATCATGGCGCGAAAGCGATCGCTTGATAAAATCTGTGAGGAGAGGAAATGACAACGGGCAAAAGTGGTTTTCCCAGAACCGCTGACGCCCACAAGGAGCACAAGGGAAGAACCAGGTAGTGTAATCAGATTATTATTCATTGAGCAGAAACCATCCTCTATTTAGTATCTTAAGCCCCATTTCCATACAACATGCAATACCCTTGATCCCTGAAATTTCAAAATGCAAGATGTTTTTTCACTTTTTTTGTTCATCTTGAAAAATCAAAGGGAAAGTTGATCAGGGCGCAAGATAGCGGAACGGGGCTCGGCTGTTTTTAAGCGTAGGGATGTAATGCCATTCCGTCCCTACTTTGCATATATTCAATACTAACTTGACTTGTTAAGAATAAAAACAGTATATTTTGCTTGTATATTTTATGGAGAATAATTTGATTCAAATTTTACTTCTATGTCTATGAAAACGATTTTTTGTCCTTATCTTCAGAGTGATGTGGAATTGAGCGGGGAGCGGGAGGAACATATAGCGAAAAGGCATCCCGATTTGTTGCCGGGATACTTATGATTACGTTGTTAAAACCATTACGGAACCTGATCAGGTCCGCAGGAGCGCAAGATTATCTAATGCCCGATTATTCACGCGATGGTTTGAAGAACTTCGCAGCGGCAAACATGTCGTTGTCGTGGTTCTAAGCGAGCAGGGATATCGTGGACGACATTGGATCATTACGTCTTATATTGCCAGAAAACTGGCTGAGGGAGAAATCGAATGGAAAAAAAGTTGACTTTCGAATATGATCGCGAAGCCGATATTCTGTATATCGGCAAACGCGCCCCTTACGCAGAGCAGGAATCGGAAGAACTGGGTGACGATATTATAGCGCGCATGAATCCGCAAACAGGCGAGATCGAGAATCTTGAAATCATGTTCTTTTCCACCCGCCTTCTGCGCAATAATCTGTTTGAACTCCCCATATCAGCGGATTTACGTCTGGCGGTCTGATTCATGTTTGAAAGATAATTCATGGTAAGGCTTAATTTTTCGCAAATATGCAGTATGGCGTTCGATAGGATTTTCTTCTTAAGAATACCATTCAGATTTATTATTTTCCTGGCATTTTCAATATTACAACTTTGCAGGGGGTGAGTCCCTTATCCACGATGTCCAGTTTCTGAGCCGCTGCGTAAGATAGATCGATCACGCGCCCCTTGATAAAGGGTCCCCGGTTGTTGATGCGAACGACGACTTCTTTTCCGGAATCCATATCTTTCACCCTGACGATGG
>JAFGFK010000093.1 GCA_016931135.1 Candidatus Sumerlaeota bacterium
GGAATAGAGTCTGGATGCGCATACAGGATTTTTATAGGGTTTGACCCCTTCTGAGTTGAATAATAATCGGAAAACTGATGTGCGCCCCCCAGGTTTTTGAAAAGCCTTTTTTCTTGATTCCCGAAATAAAGGAATGTTAAAAGAGCTTTCTTGTATATTTTTCGGGATGTCGGAAATGGATGAATCTTATTTTGAGCCTGATTCGGAGCGTTTTCCGGTTTTGAGCGTGCTGATCGGTCCCCATACAGGAACGATCTTCACGATCTCGAAGCCCCTGACCACTATCGGCAGGGGGGAAGATCGCGATATTCAATTCCTGGATCGGGCAATCTCTCGCATGCACTGTGAGATACAGTATGTGAACAATACCGTCGTGATCCGGGATACCAACAGCCAGAACGGAATCCGGGTAAATGGCCGGGATACTTATGAACAGGAGCTGCGTGACGGTGATCAGATCGATATAGGATCCATACGATTGATGATAAAGATACCGGAAAAGGAGGAAAAAACGACATGATCATACGAGCTCGCGCCCCCATCAGGATGGATTTCGCCGGAGGCTGGACCGATGTTCCGCCCTTCTCGGAAAAGGAAGGGGGAGCAGTGATCAACGCCACGATCAACCGTTACACTTACGCCACTCTTATGCCCCGTTCCGACAATACCATCCGGATCATTTCCGGGGATTTCGATACGTACCTGGAGGTGAAGGATTTCAAACAATTGGAGTACAACGGCAACCTGGACTTGATCAAGGCGGCGATAAGAGTGCTTGGCGTCAAGCAGGGGATGGACCTTTACGTTCGCTGCGACGCGCCTCCGGGTTCGGGCACCGGCTCATCCTCATCCATCAGCGTTGCCCTGATCGGGCTTTTGAACGCCCTTCAGAAGGAGAAACTCTCCCCGCATGAAATCGCCAAACTGGGGCGCGTCCTGGAGCTCCAGGAGCTCCATATCGCGGGGGGGAAGCAGGATTATTACGCCTCCGTTCTGGGGGGGATCAACTTTCTGGAGTTCGAGGATCCGGCGGTCAGCAACAGCCAGTTGAAAATATCTCCGGCGACCATTGCGGAGATGGAAAAGCACATGGTTTTATGTTATACGGGCAAATCCCGCCTTTCCGGCAACATCATTTCCACAGTGATGGGCGCGTATGAAAAGGGGGAGGAAAAAACCACAAGCGCGCTTTTCAATTTGAAACGGATCGCCCAGGAGATGAAATCCGCGCTTCTGACTATGGATATGAAAAAATTCGCCTCCCTTCTGGATGAGAATTGGAAAAACCAGAAAATGCTGGACGCCTCCACAACGAACGAACAAATCGATCAGTTGTTCCAGGTCGCCTATTCTGCGGGAGCCATTGGGGGCAAGGCGTTGGGCGCCGGAGGCGGGGGATGCCTGCTTTTTTATTGCGCGGACAACCGCGAGCATGAGGTTCGAAAGGCGCTGCAGAAACATGGCGCCCATATAATTGATTTCAATTTTGAATTTCAAGGGCTTGTAACCTGGAGCCTGCCCGAGTAATTCTTTTTTTCGCCGAATCCCCCCAAAAAACGCGTTTTTAACGCCAGTCTTTCCTTGCCTTTATGTTATCTTGTGAAATATGTAATGGCTTCCATCAAATACAGGAAGGAAAATAGTATCCGTGGATTTTCTTGAAAATCTGAATCCCATGCAGCGCAAAGCGGTTGAAATAACGGAAGGACCCCAGCTCATTATAGCCGGAGCGGGCAGCGGCAAGACGCGCGTCATTACGTATAAGATCGCCCATATCATTCTGACAAAGAAGGTTCCACCCTGGAGAATTTTTGCCGCCACCTTTACCAACAAGGCGGCAAACGAGATGAAGGAGCGCGTGATCCGGCTCCTGGACCTCCCCGGGGATGTCAAGTTGAATATCTCCACATTTCATTCCCTGTGCGCCGGGCTGCTGCGCAAAGAGGCTCACAAGCTGGGTTTGACGCCTCATTATTCCATCGTGGATGAAAAAGATCAACTTGCCTTGATCAAGGATTGCCTTCGGCTTCTCGAGATTCCAAAAGAGGTATGCCAGCCGTCCTGTTGCCAGAATCTCATAAACTTTGCAAAAATCAACATGCAGACTCCGGAAAATATGGACCTGGGGGGGCTTTTTAATCTGCAAGACATTATTCCAAAGGCGTATGAACTTTACCAGAAACGCCTCAGGGAAAGCGACGCGGCTGATTTCGAGGATTTGATCTGGTACATCGTGAAGCTTTTGAAGGAGGATGGGGAAACCCGCCGCTTTTACCAGGAAAAGTATCATTATATCCTTGTGGATGAATACCAGGACACCAACCTCCTGCAATATGAATTGATCCGGATTCTCGCCGGCGCGCATGGCAACCTGTGCGTAGTGGGGGATGAGGATCAGAGTATATACAGCTGGCGCGGCGCCCAGATGTCCAATATCCTGGATTTCCCCGAACATTTCAAGGGAACCGAGATAATCAAGCTGGAACAGAATTACAGATCGACCGGCGCGATCCTCAAGGCTGCGGATTGCGTGATCGCCCGTAACCAGGAACGCATCGGAAAAACCCTGTGGTCGGAGCGCCCCTTTGGCGATCCTCTCTTCCTCATTTCAGCCATGACCGAAGTCGATGAGGCAAAGACCGTCGTAGAAACCATTCTGCAGATGCATCATTTGTGTCGTATTCCGCTGAATGATATTGCGATATTTTATCGTCAGAACAGCCTGAGCCGCGCCTTTGAAGAGGAAATCCGGCACCGCAGGATCAATTATCGCATCGTGGGGGGCGTCCGCTTTTACGACCGCGCCGAGGTCAAGGACCTTCTTGCTTATTTGAAATCTGCGGTCAATCCCAATAACAGCATCGCCCTGCAGCGCATCATCAATGTTCCGGCAAGAGGCATAGGAGACAAGTCGCTCCAGAAACTTTTGTTGATTGGCAGGGAGAAAAACCTGACCCTTTTCCAGACGCTGGAACATGTGATTTCGGAAAATCTTCTTCCGGCAAAAACCCACAGCTGCGTTGCGAAGTTTGCAGCCGATTTAAAACGCTGGAACAAGGCGGTTCAGGAGGAATCGCCCTTCTTACTTTTACGCCGTATTATTGAAGAGACGGAGTATATCGAATCCCTGGGAGATCCGCACGGCATCGATGTCATATCCCGCAAGGAAAATATCCAGGAACTCCAGAATTCCATCCAGGATTTTTTCAATCGCAATCCGGACTCCATCCTGGAGGATTATTTTGAAACGCTCGCCCTCACGGCGCCGGTGGATGAAATGCAGGGCAACGGGGATTGCCTTTCCCTGATGACCCTTCATTGCGCCAAGGGATTGGAATTCGATACGGTTTTCATCGTGGGGATGGAGGAGCCGATCTTCCCGAGCCTGAGAGCCCTCGAGGAAACCGGCAACCTGGAAGAGGAAAGGCGTCTTTTTTATGTGGGAATAACCCGGGCGAAAAACCGCCTTTTTTTAAGCTGCGCCGAATCCCGGATGTTCCACGGATCACGCTCCTGGAACCTGCCCTCCATGTTTCTCGAAGAAATTCCCACGGAATTGCTTCAGAAATGGGACGCCAGGCGATACGATTGGCCCGGCATGGATATGCCCAAAGGGAAATTGCGCAGGATATAAGAATCTTTTGTCGAAAATCTGAAAAGTCGCCATTTTTTTATTGTCCTGCGTAAGAATCTGTACTATAAACAGCATTGTAGCAATACTTTATAAGGTTAAAATCCATGCCGTGCGCAAAAATTCTTGTTGTTGACGATGAACCCGGGTTCCTTGAATTCTGCAGGTTGACCCTGAACCATAAGTATGACGTGGTTCTACTTCAAAGCGCGGAAGCATGCGAAGAACTGATTCGCAGGGAAAAAATCGACTTGATCCTCCTGGATATCCGTTTGCCCGGAATGGATGGATTGGCTTTGGCGGAAAAGATCAAGAGTGATCCGGACCTATCCCCGATTCCGATCATTATTATTACAGGCGTTGTTGCGGATTCCGACCTTCCTCCCGGTTTCTGGAAACTTGGCACCCCGGCTCAGGGCTTCCTGACCAAGCCTGTCGATACAGCGACGCTTCTCGATGAGGTGGAAAAGGTTCTTGCAAAGACGCATGGAATCGATACTTCCATCAAATCCTCAGGCGGATATTTATAACGCAATGAAGAAAAAAGGAAGATGTGATAATTGCGGGCGGCTCGTAAGTGATAAGGAAATCCTGTTCGAGATTCGCATCGACATTTACGCCAAGGGAGGACCCATTGAAATCACGAAGGAAGACCTGCAAAAGGATCATATCGAGGAAATGAAGAAACTTATCAAGGCGATGGAAAATATGGATGAACAGGAATTGACGGATGAAGTATGGGAAAGTTACCGCTTTGATTTGTGTCAGGATTGCAGAAAGGAGTTTCACGCCAAGCTGAAACTCAAGGAATCCGGAAGAACTCCCCGCGTCTTTCGCCACAGGATCGGGAATTCTTAGTGGAAAGGAGAATCGTTATGGAAAGATTTTTCAAGGATTTTCCCATGGCGTATCAGGCGCTTATCGAGCTGGCGGTTGTGATCATCGGCGCAGCGATCGCTCTCCCCGGACAAAAAAAATGGGGATGGATCATATTCGCCCTCGGTTTTGTCGCCATGTTTTTTACCATGAGATATAAAGGACTTTTCAATATAAGGTAGGAATTTACCATGAAATCCAAGGTTGCGGTTTTGAAAACCTCCCTTGCCTCCAGGGGACGGAAACCGATCTATCATGGATGGCTGCATCCCTTGTAAAAACTTACGTTGCGCTCTCCCATTGTTCCCTGGCCTTATGCGGACTCGAGGCTGTATTACGATTTTTACTGGTTTGATAGGGTCGGCAAAAAACGGATTGACATGATAATGAAAACAGAATGGGGTAAATTATTTCATGATTATGAATTGACGGAATAGATGTAACGTTTTTCAAAGAGCTGAAAGATCGCAGAATAATTTCATTGTTTGAGGAGGGAAAATCCTTGGATCTGAAAGATCTTACGCCGGAACAGTTGGAACTTCTTATCAAAACCGTATCGGAGCGCGTGGCGCTCCGCCTCGATGGCGCGGCAATATCGACTCCATCGCCTCCGGCTTCCAGCGCGGCGCCACAAGCCTGTTCGGCATCCTTGGGGCAGGAGTGCGGCGAGTGCGGACAATGCGCCACAAGAAACCCCTCGGCTGTGAAGGAAATCATCGAGGCGGGCGCAGATCGCATAGGTTCCAGAGATGCGAAACCCGATAACCGTGAATTGGCGCCCTTTATAGATCATACGCTTCTCAAATCCAATGCGACGGACAAGGAAATAGAAGATTTATGCAAGGAAGCCATGGAATATGAATTCGCCTCTGTATGTATCAATTCCGCCTATGTTCCTCTGGCGTCACGTCTTCTCAAGGATTCCGGGATCAAGGTGTGCACTGTGGTAGGTTTTCCCCTCGGAGCGATGAGCCCGGAAAGCAAGGCGTTTGAAACAAGGGACGCTGTATCGAAGGGCGCGGATGAAATCGACATGGTTATTAATGTCGGAAAATTGAAATCCCGAGATTACGAATATGTTTTCAGGGATATAGAGTCCGTTGTGCGCGCGGCGCAAGGGAGATGCGTGAAGGTGATTCTGGAGACCGCTTCGCTTTCCGATGAGGAGAAAGTCGCCGGTTGCATCCTGGCAAAGGCTGCCAGCGCCCAATTTGTCAAAACCTCCACGGGATTTGGAAAGGGCGGAGCTACGGTTCAGGATGTCGCCCTCATGAGAAAGGTTGTGGGTTCTCAGATGGGCGTGAAAGCTGCCGGAGGCATCCGAACGGCGCAGAGCGCCCGGGAGATGCTGTCCGCCGGCGCCACGCGCATCGGCGCCAGCGCCTCGGTGGCGATTGTCAGGGAAAAGGCGTGATAAGAGGCGTGATATTCTCTATTATCAGGATATTTTGGCAACGGAGTCAAGATGCGCCCATTTGTCCTGATTTTCTCTTTTTTTACTTGTAGAGCGAATCGCTGTAAGATATGGATTGATTGAAATGGTAAGTTGAAATTTGTTATTTATCAGGAAATGAGTGATTTTTATGCGTATTGTGCCGATTGCGTGGAAATTTTTTGCCCTCTCCCTCTTTTTCTTCATCCTTTTCCTTGTACTGGGATGGACGCCCGCAGCCGCTATGTTTCTTCTTATAGGTTCATGGACGCTGTATTTTTTCCGAGATCCCACGCGCATCCCGCCCGAAGGAGAAGGGAATGTCGTTTCCCCTGCGGATGGAAAAGTAGATACCATCGAGGTTGTGGATTACGCTGGTTTTCCCGATGGCAAGGCGATCAAGGTGGGAATCTTCCTCTCCATATTTGACGTTCATATCAATCGAGCCCCCCTGAAAGGGCGGGTGGCGGAAATGAAATATCAGCATGGCTCGTTTTTGAACGCCATGAACAAAGATTCTTCCTTCCAGAATGAAAACAACCTGATTGTTTTTGAAACGGAACAGGGGCCGATTCAGGTGAAGCAGATTGCCGGGATGATCGCGCGCCGCATTATCTGCAGCCTGAAGCAGGGGGAGAACGTCGAAAGGGGAGAGAAAATCGGCTTGATATGCTTTGGTTCGAGAACCGAAATTTTTCTGCCGACCGGAGCGCAGCTCAATGTATCTTGTGGTATGAAGGTGTATGGAGGAACCAGTATCCTCGCCGTATTGTTGCCGAAGCGATTCTGAACGCGGGAAATCTCTTGTTGATATCTTGTTGCCTATGAGGTGATTGCCATGAGGAAAATTTACATTCTCCCGAATCTGTTCACGACAGCCAGTCTTTTTTGCGGGCTTCTGGCGATTGTCAACATTTTCGAAGGACAATATGAACTCGCCTGCACCCTGATTCTGATTTCGATTGTCATGGACGCCCTGGATGGAAGGATCGCAAGGTTGACTCGCACACAGAGCAGTTTCGGGTTGAATTATGATTCATTATCAGACATTGTAGCGTTCGGCGTCGCCCCCGCCATGCTTATATTCACCTGGCTGCAGGCGATATCCGACGCCAGCTCGCATCGGGTGGCAACGGGAGTATCCATTCTGTTTGCTATCTGCGGAGCCTTGAGGCTTGCCCGTTTCAATGTTCAGGTTATCAAAGAGGAACGCAAAAAATTTGTCGGGCTTCCCATCCCCGCGGCAGCCGGCGCGGTCGTGGCGACTTTTCTCACCTTGTGGAAATCCGGGCTCCTTTTCGATCAGGAAGATTCCTTTGTTTTCCGTTTGTTGCCGCTTCTCTTTATAGGACTTTCCTGCCTCATGGTAAGCAATATACCCTATCCCAGCTGGAAGCGAATCGATCTGGAGAGACGGAAACCCTTCGATTATCTTGTCGCCATCATCATTGTCATCTGTTTGATTGTGGCGCTTTGGCAGTTCCGCCCCCAGATATTATTCCTGGGTTTCTGGAGTTATGTGTGCTGGGGAATACTCGGATCTCTTCTCCATCTGCATCGTCCCAATGAAGAGACTTTTTCCCAGGCGCCCCGGAGAGAGTGATTTTTTTCGACCATCTGAAACGTTACAAAAAACATGTTTACCGGAGTGAAACTATGAGGGCGTTGATTACAGGGGGAGCGGGTTTTATCGGTTCATATCTCGCTGAATCGTTGCTGGAAAAAGGCTGGCATGTTTCCATCATAGATGATCTCTCGACAGGGTCCATCCTGAATATCGAACAAATCAAAGACCATCCCCGGTTCCAATATGCCATAAACAGCATCATGAACGCCCCGCTCATGGCGGAACTGGTCGATTGGGCGGATTGCGTCTTTCATCTTGCCGCCACGGTCGGGGTTCGCCTGATCGTGGAAAGTCCGGTCAGAACCATAGAAACCAATATCAAGGGCACGGAAATCGTTCTGGAAATGGCGGCAAAAAAGGGAAAGAAGACGCTCATCACTTCATCATCCGAGGTGTATGGAAAGAGCGTCAATGTCCCTTTCAGGGAAGAGGACGACCTGGTTTTTGGATCGACCACGCGCGCCCGGTGGTCTTACGCCTGTTCCAAAGCCATCGATGAGTTTCTTGCCCTGGCTTATTACAGGGAAAAGAAACTTCCGGTAGTGGTCGCCCGCCTTTTCAATACCGTTGGTCCCCGGCAAACCGGCGCCTACGGCATGGTGATCCCGCGTTTTGTCCATCAAGCCCTCAAGAGCGAGCCCATCACGGTTTATGGCAACGGCGCCCAAACCCGCACGTTTACCGATGTCCATGACGTCATCTGGGCGCTCAGACATCTGATGGAAGAACCTGCGGCTTGTGGGAATGTGTTCAACATCGGGGGAGTTACGGAGATAACCATCCTGGACCTTGCTCAAAGGATAATAAAACTTACCGAAAGTTTCTCGCAGATTTCCTTTATCCCCTTTGAAAAGGCTTATGACAATATGAATTTCGAGGATATGATGCGGCGGGTGCCGGATATCGAAAAAGCCAGGAAAATCATTGGATTCAATCCCACGAGCGATATAGATGGCATGTTGATCAAGATCATCGATCATATTAAAACGGATATGAACAAGCAGGATGGGGGGGATCCGTTTTAATCCCTTATTTTGCCTGGTATATATTGATTATAACTTCCTTCCATAATCTTTTATTGTGATGTCCGTGGGTTTAGTCCGCGTCTCCCGAAGCTTCTTCATGATACTCCCGTTCGACATTCACGTTCCATAAATCGAACTTACCCCCTTGGATGTTTCTGACTCCCAGGAATCCGGTCAGAATCGAATGATCCATATTGTTGTATTTGAACATGCCGGCGCGTCCGATGGGTTGAAGATTGGAAAGAATCCGAATCCCCTCCTTGATTATTTCAAGATACTTTTTATATCCCAGTTCATATATGCAATAGGTATAAGGCATTCGGACAATAAAGCCATCTATGATCCTGTGTTCGCCTTTGGGCAAGAGTCCCAGCGTTTTCAGTTCCTCTCCGGCATCGCTGATCAATATATCATCGCGCGTATTCCATAAATCATCGCCTTCATTGCAGAAATATTCCATGCCTATGGATGTATAACGCTCCGGTTCTGTTTTGATCATGTCCCTGCTCCAGTTTTTGTAATTCTGGAGGCGTCCCACGCGAACTTCCGGCGAATGCGCATAAATCCAGTTATCGGGAAAGAGGTCTTTTATTTCAATCACGAGATTGACAACGAGGATGGCGCGGTAATGGAGGTTCGAACAGGAGTCAAGAACATCCGGGGGAGCGGAAGGAACCAGTCTTTCCGCAAGGCGCGTCAGGGGCATGGAAGAAAGAAAATAGTCGCCTTCCACCTGGGAGGCTTCCCCTGTTGCGGGATTCACGACGCTGACTTCTGTCACCCTTTTCTTTTCGTGATGGATCGCCGTTGCCTCTGCGTTGTATTCAATCCTGCCTCCTTTTTCCCGGATTTTATCCGCCAGTCTTTGATACAGCATTCCGGGTCCCTCCCGGGGATAGTGAAATTGCGGAATCAGCGTCTTGATCCGGTTGCCGCGCCCCTGGAACAGGGCGTTTTTCACTGCGGAGAAAAGGGAAAGTCCCTTGATTCGCTGGGAAGCCCATTCCGCCTCGATTCGGGAACAGGGAATTCCCCAGACTTTTTCCGTGTAAGTCTTGAAAAATGTCCGGTAAAGAACCTTGCCAAACCTGTTTGTTACCCATTCCTCAAAGGAGTTTTCTTCTTTACAGGGCGCAATGCGGGAGTTCAAATAGCTGAGGAAGATATGAAACGATCGAATAGGTCCCAAACCGCGGAAGGCGTTCCACGGCTTCAAGGGATAATGAAAAAATTTCCCGTTATAATAAATCCGGGAGAGGCGATTGACCCGGATGAAGTCATCCTTCAGGATATCATGCCAGAAATCGTTGACCTCACGGTTCTTGGTGAAGAAGCGGTGCCCCCCTATGTCGAAAAGATAGCCCTTGTAATTGATGGTTCGGGCGATCCCCCCCACGCAATCGTCCTTTTCCAGAACCGTGCACCGATATCCGCTTTCTATCGCAGCATGAGCCGCCGCAAGGCCCGCCGGTCC
>JAFGFK010000094.1 GCA_016931135.1 Candidatus Sumerlaeota bacterium
CAAACTATTCTGATCGAATTTCCCTATCATCCTGAGGGCGTCCGATTCAGGATCGAATGGAAATAAAACCACGGCGCGGGGAAAAGGTATAAAAATAAATAGGTTTGCATAAACAACAAGATTAAAATCTTCAAAAATTTAGATGATTTTGCATGATAGTAGTCTAAAAAGGAGAACAGGATGAAAACATTAAAGAAAATACTCTTCGTATCATCGGATGAAAGGAATATTGGTTATTTGCTATTAAGGCTGTTTGTGGGGGTTGCCTTTATTACTCATGGATATCCCAAGATGTTCGGAGGCGTTGAGAGATGGGAAGGGATTGGCAAGGCGATGTCGCGATTGGGGATTGATTTATTTCCTGTATTCTGGGGATTCATGGCATCCTTTGCGGAATTTTTCGGGGGGTTTTTTCTGATACTGGGATTATGCACCACCATCTTTTCTTTTCTGATATTTTTCACAATGTTTGTTGCGGCGTTTTTCGTTCATGCAGCGGATCCTTTCGCCAAAAAGGAGATTGCCCTGGTATTTTTCTTCTGCGCTTTTCTCTTCATGGTGAAAGGCGCGGGGAAATACTCTCTGGATTATCCCCTGTTTAAATAAAAGATAAAATGAAAGACTCAAAAGGATATCTTTTTTGAGAATAGAAAACCTATCCATTACCGAAATAAAATTGAGGAAGGCATCTGATGATCTTTCCCATGTTGTTCGATTCCTGGGCGCGCTGAATCCCGAGAACAGGAGCATCAGGGAGATTTCCCGTTATCTGAACAAGAATCCGGGCAAGATTTTAAGACCCGCCCTTCTTTTTCTCCTTTGCCATGAATACAAGATAAAAATAACCAATGACATTCGGAAGGCAGCTTTGGTGATTGAAATCATGCACAACGCCACCCTGCTGCAGGATGATGTATTCGACAACGAGAAGACAAGAAGAAGAAAACCATCCGCAAATGTTATTTTCGGTGATACGCGAACGATTCTTGCGGGGGATTACCTCCTGGTAAAGGCGATGGACATTCTCCAGGGAGTGAAAAGCAGCGGGATAAAAAAGATTCTGTTTGACGCCGCTTATGCGGTTTGTTCCGGGGAAATGGACAATTGCGATCTGGATGATCCGAAAGAAATCACATTGAAAAAATACATGTCCGTAATCGAGCAGAAAACGGCAGCCCTTTTTCAGGCGTGCGGGGAAATCGTCCATATTCATGTTGCAAAGCAAAAACCGGAGATTATCGCCTTTACCCGGAATTTCGGGCTTTTGTACCAGATCATGGATGATCTTTGCGATGCGGAAACTCTTCTCAAGGGAAAAAGAAGGGATTATACCTTGAAGGATATCGCATGTCTTCCCGCGGTTTATTTAATCGTAACGAACAGGCGTAGTCTTTTCGAAAAAGACGGGAGAATCGCCTCGAAAAGGGTGTTACGGGAAATGAAAAAGGGGGATGCGTACGCCCGATCGCTACAATACATGCGCCGGAGATTCGGCGGCTGTATGAAAACGTTAAGGAAAGAGAATGATCTGCTTTACGTCATTCTTGAGTCTTTTTATTCCAGTATCGAGGAATTCTTACAAACCCGATGCAAAGGATGAAAGTAACATTTTAGATGTTTGAAAAACGTTAATGTTACGAATAAAATTATTTTTTCGCGCCATCAGGGCGGCGTTTCTGCCCGCTTCGGTGATTCCTGTTATCAGCGCGGCGGCATATAATTATTACCTGCATTCCTCATTCCGTTTTTCCCGTTTCTTTCTTCATCTCTTCTGTACGGTTTGCTTTCATTCGGCATCGAACGTAATGAACGATTATGACGATTATCGTTCCGGGTGCGACGCGATGAACCGGGATTACATCTCTCCTTTTACGGGAGGGAGCCGTATGATCCAGGAAGGGCTTGTTTCCCCTGATTATGTCAAGAAACTGGCAATGACGCTGTTCGGATTGGGAATCCTTTCCGGCATGATACTGACTTTTTCTGTTCACTACAGCGTTGCGATATTTTTCCCGCCGGCTTTGATCGGGGGATATTTTTACGCCCGTTTTTTCGCAAGATACGGATTCGGGGAGATTATCATTTTTCTGCATTTCGGGATATTGACCACGCTTTCGGCTTTTTATGTACAATCCATGAGCATAAATGCCGGCGTGATATTATTAGCTGTCATCAACGGAATATTTGTGATGAACATCCTTGTGATCAATGAGACGCCGGATATGGAAGCGGATAGAAAAGCGGGGAAAAAGACCATCATGGTGAGGTATGGGAAGACAGGGGGATTATATCTTTATCTTTTGTTTTATGCTGTGGGGTATGGCGTTATCGGGATTGGGGCAGCTTTCGGGGAATTTCCAGTGAATAGCCTGGGAGCGTTGTTTTCAATCATTCTTTGCCTGTCAGCATTTTACGCAGCGATGAAGAAGGACCGGAGAAATGTCCATAAAGCCATTATATTGACGATTGCGAATCAGGTGATGACAGGATTGATTCTGACAATAATTTTCCTGATTTAAAGATAGTAAAAAAAGGAAGTTCCGCCGCGCTATAGCGGCGGAACCGATTAAACGATCAATTTTCTCATACGTCGCGTTGGGTATTAATAGAGAACCCAATCGTTGACCGCGGCGGCAGGCTCCGGGGTAAATTTGAAATTGTCAAAATAACTGAATTGATTGGGAATTCCTGTCCCGCCGCTACCAAGATCATTGATAACAGAGAAAAATCCCGCCTTGCCAGAAGTTGCAGTTAATGAAATATCATTTTGTGTATAATCATCCGTTCCATCCATATTATTGTCAATCGCAACATCCACAAGGGCGTCATGGAATTTCATTTTCATGTGGACCCAGCGATTGGTGGTTTCAGCCGGGAAAAGACCATATTGAGCGGTTGATCCGCCGCTCCTGAAACCGTAACCATCTGGTTGTCCAACATTAACGGAATGGAAAAGCTCGAAGGGGAAATTACCTGAGGCAGAAGTCCATCTACCGGCGAGCCCCATCTGGAATCTCAAGGTGGCATGTATCACTACAAAAACATCCGCCTCTATGGTATAGTTAACGGGATCGGTGGTGGAACCGCCCGCCGTTCCGTCATAAATAGCCAGCCCAATGCCATAATAGTCGCCTCCAGGCTGGCCGATTCTCATCCAAGCGGTAGAGTTATAACCAGCTCCAGTAAGAGGCGTGGGGCTGTAAGCGGGGGAATCCGCGGGTGTGGTTTCACCCGTGACAATTGTTGTAGCAGGGGTATTAACCGAGTCGCTCCAACCGGCGGTATCGCCGGCGCTCTCAAAATTCAGCGTAAAGGAATTCGTGTACGCCATTGAAAAATTCGAGAAGCATACAAGAATCGAGACAAGTGATAAAAATAAAACTCTCTTCATTTCACTATCCTCCTTTTTCAAATCAAATTAATATATCATATACTTCTTATAACCTCTTTTTGTCAATAAAAATTTATATGTAAAAAAGCCGAAGGAGCATCTTGACTCCATGATCAAAACATCCTGAAATAAGAGCCTGTTTCAGTAAATAGCTATTGAAAAAAATTTCAATCTGGGTTGGATGATTATTCAGAATATTTCTCAAATCCGAGAAACGGATCATGGCTTTTTTTAGTTTCCACGTAATCAAAGCGCGGTGAAGGATTTCATGCGTTTCAAAGTATTGACCAGAAAGAAATATGTCATCATCCTGATCCCCTTTGTTTTGTTGTTCCTCTCAGCTCTTGTTGTTTGTCCCCTGATCGGCTCGGAAAGGATTTCCCTTTCAAAAGCCCTGGATTTTTCCATGCCGATAAAGGGGAATCCGGATGCGGTGATCCTGTTTTACGCCCGCATCCCGCGTTGTCTCCTGGCGCTGCTTGTGGGGGCAGCCCTCGCTTCCTCAGGCGTGACTTTTCAAGCCATGTTGAAAAATCCCCTTGCCACGCCCTATACCCTGGGGCTGGCGGGGGGAAGCTCCCTTGCAGCCGTGATGATCATCATGTTTTTCGACTTTATCAAATGGCGATTCCCGCTTCTTCAACCGATCGCCTCTTTTATCGGCGCCCTGGCGACTCTGGGAATCGTCTATAAGCTGGGGAGACGCTCCGGCGGTTTCCAGCATGTTACATTGATCCTCGCCGGAGTTACGCTGAATCTTTTTTTCAGTTCCCTGATCCTTTTGATACAATACATAGCCGATCCGGCGCGGACTTTCTTCATCCTGCACTGGCTCATGGGCAACCTGGATTTCATTCGCTACGATCCGGTTCTCCTGATCCTTCCCTTTCAAATAACCGGAATGGCTATCCTTTTTTATCACGCAAGGGCAATGAATCTTCTTTCCCTTGACGAGATGTCCGCGCGATCTCTTGGTTTGGATGTTCCGGTTGTGATGCGGAGGCTGTACATCGCCTCGTCGCTCGTCGCCGGAAGCGCGATCGCCTTTTCAGGCCCCATCGGATTTGTCGGGCTGATCGTTCCCCACGCCATAAGGCTGATGGTAGGCGCGGATCACAGGATTCTGTTGCCGGCATCATTTCTGGCGGGCGGGGCGTTCCTGATATTATGCGACACGCTGGCAAGAACGGTTCTGGCGCCAACCGAGCTGCCTGTGGGCGTTATAACGGCCCTTTTAGGCGGACCCTTTTTCCTCTGGCTGCTTCTCAGGCAGAAAAAGGGGGGGATGGCGTTTTGAAACACGGCATCAGCAAGACAAATCTCCGCGGAATGACTTTTGTGGAGATCGAGGCTGCCATCCAGAGTGCGGGATTCAAAGGCTATCGCGCCAAACAGATATACCAGTGGATTTATCGGCATGATGTCCGCTCCATTGACGAAATGACGAATCTGCCGCAGGACATCCGCGCGTTTCTCTCGGAACATTTCAGCCTTTCAGGCGTTACATTGAAAGAAACCCTTTCCGCGCCGGATGGGTCCTCCAAATTTCTTTTTTCACTGAAGGATGGACTTCTGATCGAAAGCGTGCTGATGCCGCAGGATAACCGACGCACCCTCTGCCTTTCCACTCAGGTGGGATGCAGCCTGGGCTGCGTTTTCTGCGTTACGGGGCGCATTGGATTGAAACGCAATTTGAGCGTTGCAGAGATCATCGACCAGGCGCAATGCCTTCGATATAATGGTTACGAAACGCATAATCTCGTATTCATGGGCATGGGGGAGCCGCTTCTGAATACAGCGGCGCTGTTACCGGCGATCCGGCTTCTCACCGCGCCGGAAGGGATAGCCATCCCTACAAGAAGGATTACAGTCTCCACAGCCGGCGTTGTTCCGGGCATCCGCGCCCTTTCCAAGGTTAAAACAGGCGTCAATCTCGCCGTATCGCTGAATGCGGCAAATGACGCCCTCCGCACGAAGATCATGCCCATCAACAAGAAATACCCCCTGAAAGATGTCATCGGGGCGTGCAGGGAATTCCCCCTGGATAACAGGCGAACTATCACATTTGAATATGTAATGCTCAAAGGATTGAACGATTCGGAACGGGACGCCATGGACCTGGCTGCCCTTGTGAAGGGCGTGAAATGCAAGATCAACCTGATCCGATTCAATGAGGATGAACATATTCCCTATAAGGGGAGTTCATCAGGAGTCGTGGATAAATTCCGGGAGATACTCACTGCGAAAGGATACACAGTGGCGGTGAGATACTCGAAGGGACAAGATATCAAGGCAGCCTGCGGCCAGTTGGCAGCGAGATATCTGTAACGGCGGAATTCAGCATAACTATCCTTTCATCCCCCCGCCTCTGAAATCAGTTAATTGGAAAGAAAGTCTGTTTTAAAGAAAAAGCCCTGCAGGAGTGAACGCCGCGCAGGGCTCGAAAGAGAGATTTTTTACCAGCTGGCTATCGCAGCATCCAACCGGTTGATTCCGTTGGGATACTCCCTCCATCCAGGTCCACCTGGATAGAACCGCCGGAATTCAAAGGGAGCCAGCCGCAATTGGCGCCCCAGGCGTAACCTTGCAATACTCCATTGGATTTCGTGATGCGGGGAACCGTGTCAATGCCAAACCGCGTATCAAAATCGCTGTCGGCGTCAAAGTTGATCCAGCCGATATTCGGCGACCAGGCGTACCCGGAGAGATAATAGAAATTCGCATCCTCTCCGGAGATGTTCACGCCATAATCGTCCGGGGAATCATTGGCATATTTGAAACCTTTCAGGGATAAATCGTTGCCCACATTGATCCATCCGCAATTGGCGCTCCAGATATATCCGGAAAGGGAATCCGTATTATCGAATTTAACGCCGTTTGTAATATCAGCCTGCCAGTTCATAAAGCCAATATTGGGACCCCAGGAGAATTTAAAAACGGGATCAACCGTCGTATCGGCATAAATCCATAGAGGCGCCAGGAGAAAAAGCATAAAGAGACAAACGTACCGGATTTTTCTCATAATAAAGCCTCCTGATTAGGGTAATAGATAACTATAATTGGCATGGGGATTATCATTTGTACCCAGACTTCCCGTTACAATGGGACCTGCCAGATTTCCCGATCCGATATTGTAATCGGAACCATTTGAGTAAGCCCAGTTTTTGATGATCAGGGAATTGGAGTCATCCGGCGCATACAAACCATAGTTGGTATTGTTGATCAATGAATTACCCTCGATCCGGTTGCCTTTTCCCGGGTAACTGGCGTTGACGCCAACTTTTGAACCCGAATCCTTTTCATCTCCCAGGATAGGACCTGCTATCTGCAAACGCACCCAAATGCCGTCATAGTTACTGGAACAGACATTCCCGGTAACAACGGCATAGCTGTAGATATAGACGCCCTGTTCGCCATTATCATAGATGTTACAGTCTTTTATTGTGGAATAGGATGGTTTGGTGCCTTGGTTGATAGTCCCAAACGTCTGAGCCAGGTGAATGCCTGCGCCATCATTTTCCATGATATTGCATCGCTGAATATTCGAACCTTTTCCCGCTTCAATGCCATTATCACTATTATGTTCGGCAACGCTATCCAGGATATGAATTTGATACCGATCGCCATCGATTCCGATTGCATTGGTTACTCCATATCCATCGTCATCATTATAATAAGAAGTACATCCAATGATGTTGATGGCGCGCCCCCTGGCTAAAAAGCCATCGCCATCGTTCATGTAGGAGGCGCATCCCTGAACTGTCGATCCGGAAGCGACGGCTATTCCAGACAAAGCGTTTTGATACGCTGCGCAATTGATAACCTTCGAACTCAAGGAAGTATAAATGCCATAATCGCAATCAAACGCGTTACAATCCTTCACAAGGGCGTTGGCGCCCACATAGATTCCGTCATCTACGCACTCACTTACATTACAATTGATGATCTGGGTATGGGATTCGCCATAGATGCCATAGTCTCCTATACGGGCAATATTCATATTCATCACAAGGGTATTGGTTGTATTATCCAGATTGATGCCATCGTTTTTCCATTCATAAACAGAGCCGTTTTTGATAGTGATGTTATTGCGCGCGCCGGAGGTTGCAATCCCCGAAAAGTCGGCAGTGGAAAGCGTCCCGGGGCCATTGATGGCAAAACCCATGAAATCAATGGTCACGTTTGACGCCTCAATAGAGATTCCATTCTGCGTTGGGGCTGAATAAGTAAGATTGCCTGTGAGATAATAGCTCCCTGGGGCGCTTATAGTATAAGGCAGGGATTTAATGGGCGTGCGCGGTTCGATCTCGCCCAGACTTTTATACGTTTCTCCCGGAGGACCTGGCGGAACCAGCGGACCCTGCGCAAAACATATCGCCGTTAACAGAAGAATCCCCCATAAAAGAACGTTCCTTCTCTTCAACATCTTACTCTTCCTCCTTTTTTATATTTTTTTACCTTCAAAAAAACAGCCATATTAAGATTAAATCATTGAAAACTTGTTATTTGTATATTTCAAGTAAAATCTTGAAAAATTCAAAAAAGAGGAAGAAATTGAATCCAAAAGATATATACATTGTCCAATGTGAACGTTTATCGAAGCTGGATTGGCTGGTTCATGGCTCCACCACGCGCCAGTTCAATCCGATTCCGGGGAATAAGGAGGAGGAACTTGTCAAACTGGCGAATTTCTGGAATATCGAACCTTATGCCCTTCTCTACGCCCATCAAAGGCACACAAATCATGCCATATTCCTGGATGAAAAACAGTTTGAAAACATGAACAGGTCGCTTGCGCCTTATGACAAAACCGATGGGGTGGGAACCGAGGTCAAGGGGATACTCGCAGCCATTTTCACAGCGGATTGTATTCCGATATTCATGGTTGACGTGAAGAAAAGGCGCTTCATGCTGGTTCATGCAGGGTGGCGGGGAACGCTTCAAAGGTTCGCCGCAAATGCTGTGGACAATCTTATCCAGAGGGGAAGCGATCCGAAGGATATGATTGTATGGATGGGACCTGCGATCTGCGGGAGATGTTATGAGGTAAGCGAGGATATGGCAGGACAATTTGCAGCGCAATTTCCGGCTGCGCCCCACGCCATCAAAGGGCGCTTTCTCGATCTGAAGGAGATCAACGCATTTCAAATCCGGGAAAAAGGCGTGCCGGATGGTAGCATTGAAATTTCGGAATACTGTACCCGGCGTCAGTCTGAATTATTCTATTCCTATCGCGCCCTGGGGGCGCTCAGAGGCAGCATTGTGAACGCCGCCATGATTCTATAAAAACCTGATGTCATTTCTCGAAGAATTCCTTCATTTTCTGAAAAAGGGAGGCTGCTGGAATTTTATGTATCTTTTGCGTGGGAAGGGATAGAAGAAAAGAGCGTCCATAGGATTTGGTCGCCACGCGGCGATCAAATATCAATACCGCTCCCCTGTCGGTTCTGCTTCGGATCAACCTGCCGAAGCCCTGTTTGAACTTGATGACCGCATGGGGAAGGTCGAGTTCCTGAAAGGGGTCTCTCCCTTCGGCCTGAAGAGCCTCAGCCCTTGCCTGTAAGAGAGGTTCCGTGGGCACACGGAAGGGCAGTTTGGTTATGATCAGGCATTTGAGGGATTCGCCCTTGACATCCACCCCTTCCCAGAAACTTGCCGTGGCGAATAAAACCGCATTTTTTCCCCGGATGAATTTCTGGAGGAGTTTGTGTCGGGATTCGCTTCCCTGGCAGAAACAGGGATAACCGAGATCCTGGATCAGAGGCGAAAGGGCTTTATAGAGATGATCCATGAGGCGATAGGAGGTAAACAGAATTAAAGCGCCGCCCCGGGAGATATGAACCGCCTTCAGAATGGCGTGTTCGAGGGCCCCCTGGAATTCGGGATGGGAAGGATCGGGCAGATCGGTCGCCACTCCGACGAAAGCCTGCCTGTCAAAATCAAAGGAAGTCCCGAGTTGAAGGGTTTGCAGCCTTTCCCCGGGGGGAGGAAGCGCATCTCTCGGGCGATCCTTGGGGTCATCCCTTTCCTCCGGGGAAACCAGCCCTAAAAGATCGAGGATGTAATCGAACCTGTTTGCCACGCTCAGGGTGGCGGATGTCATTACGATCGTATGATTGACGTTATAGATCGCCTTTCTCATGCTGTCCCGAACATCGATCGGCGCGATATTGAGGGTAATTGATTCGGGATTTTTGAGCCGGGAGGGTCTATATTCGATCCATTTGCAGAAATCCTCGCCCGCTGCGTGGAAAAAGTCAAGATTCGAGGCGGCGAGCTCCAGTTTTTCCCTGACAGCATTGATTTCCACAAGGTTTTCCACGATTTCATTCTGATTTTTCTCGGACAGGTTCAAAAGGTCCTCGGAAAGGCTTTTGATCAGGGATACAAAGCGACGTACGGATGTCGTGATACGGTTTTTAAAATCAGGGAAGACATCCTGCCAGAAATCGCCCTCCTCCACCTCGCGGGTAATGCGGAGCGCAATATTTTCTTCGAAATCCATTCCTTTATCCTGAAAGAGCGAGACAAATTCGCCGGAGAGGGATGAGAATTCGGCATTGACAAGCCCGGACACCGAGTAAAGATCAGGGATCAGTTCCCCCCGGATATTTTCCACAAACTGGCGGATGCGTTTGGAAGGGCGTTTGCCTTCGAGGGAAAATAGTTTTTCCGCAAGGTTGAAGAGCAAGCCCCTTTCCTTATGGCCGGGAGGGCGATGGGCAAGGCGGCGAAGATAGTACAGCATGCCCCGCCTTGTGATCTTGATCGTGAAATGACTCGTCGCCACATTTTCCACATTATGCGCTTCATCGAAAATGATGCGTTTGAAGGGGGGAAGAACCGCGGCTGCGGTGTAATTCTTCGTCGTCTTTCGCAGCGCCAGGTCCGACATTAAAAGGTGATGATTCACAATCAGGATATCCGCCCGCGCAGCGCGGCGGCGAGCCTGGTAAAAAAAACAGTCTTCGTAATGAGAACACCGGGTTCTCAGGCATGTATCCGGTTCGCAGCAGACCCTTTCCCACACATCGTTCGAGGGAGGAGCGTTGAAATCCGACAGGCTGCCGTCGGTTGTTTTTCCCGCCCAATCCAGGATCATCTGAAATGTTTCCCTGTCTTTTTCCGTTTCCAGCCACAGGGACTCCCGGTGAACATATTCCAGGCGCCGCAGGCAGATATAATTCTGCCTCCCTTTCATCAATTCGCTTCTGAACTTTAATCCTGCTTTTTCCCGAAGGAGGGGGATATCCTTGTTAAGGAGCTGCTCCTGGAGGTTGATGGTATTGGTGGAGATGACGATGCGTTCCTTGTTCTGAACGCTCCACCTGATGGCGGGAACGAGATACGCGAGGGATTTGCCGGTGCCGGTTCCCGCTTCGATGACAGCGATCCGATCTTCGTTAAAAGCTCGGATGACCGCTTCCGCCATGGAAACCTGTTCCGGACGGTATTCATATTCGGACAAATTCCGGGCAAGAGAACCCTTCGGGGAATAAAAGGCGAGAATATCCTCTTTTTTCAAAAAAATGATATCTTTGTCTTTGAAGGGTCGAACAAGAATATGGATTTTTTTACAATCATTATCGACGATGTAGGAACCGACGCCGAGGTCCCCGAGGGCGGCTGCCGCCTCGACATCGGCGTCGGATGGTTCCGGGTTTCCATCCGGATGATTATGAATCACGACATCCCCGAATTCGACGAGGCGCAGGAGAACGGGAACGCCCTTTTTGCTTCCGAATGCGTGCGCCTCCACATCGACAATCATGAGATTTTCATCCGGTTTGCCGATAAAAAAAACCTCGCCCCCCTTGTTTTCCCTGATAGATTCACAGATGGCAAGGCGGACCGGTTCGATAATGTAATCAGAGGCTTTCACGATTTTGATAAAATCAATCTCCGGCGAGGCGGCGCGCCAACAGGATCAGGGCGCGGATGCCGACTCCCGAGGCGCCCGCCCGTAAATACTTCCATTGATCTCCTGCGATATCCTTGCCAATTCTTGCGGGTCCCGCGATATCGAGGTGAATCCAGGGAACGCCTTCGGGGATGAATTCCGAAAGGAACAGGGCTGCTTGAATCGCCCCGCCTTCGGAGATGGCGCCGATGTTATTGATATCGGCAAAATCGCAGGAGAGATATTGCATATATTCATTGTGCAAAGGCAATTCCCAGCAAGGTTCCCCCGCTTTTTCCGCCAGCTCGAGATAGAGTTTATTGAACGCTGGATCATTGCCAAAGAGTCCGGAAAGGAAATATCCCAGGGCGCTGATGCAGGAACCTGTAAGAGTCGCCAGGTCGACCAGGTGGCTGGGCTTGAGGTCGCGGGCTGCGGCGAAGGCGTCGGTCAGGATCAGGCGTCCCTCCGCATCGGTATTGATGACATGAACGGTTTTACCATTTTTCGCGCGGAAAATATAACCGGGCAGATTCGCCTGGCGCCCAATGGCATTTTCTGCAGCGGGAATAACAGAAGAGATTCTAAGGGGAATGGAAAGACGGGCGGCAGCCTCGATCGCATGAAGGGCGGCTGCAGCGCCTGACATGTCTGTCTTCATTTCCCACATTTTTTTGGCGGGTTTGAGGCATATTCCCCCCGTATCGAATGTAATCCCCTTGCCCACGATGCAAAGATGTTTGTTCGCAGAAGATTTGCGGGGGATATATTCCAGTACGATCAATCTCGGGGGATGGGGAGATCCCGCGCCCACGGTTAAAAGTCCGTTATACCCTTGTTTTGCGAGTTGTTTTTCATCCAGGATGCGGCAGCGGAGATTATATCTTCGGGCGATGGAGCGGGCTCGTTTCGCCAGCGCCTCGGGCGTAACAACATCCGAGGGTTCGTCTATGATTTCCCGGGCGCTGTTGACGGATTCGCAAATGGGAATCACCGTCTTCAGCTGATTCAAAATCCCGGGTTTATCGGAAGGATTGCATACAAAGGTGACGCATTCATCTGTGGGGGTTTGATCTTTTTTCGAGAGGTAACGATCGAACCTGTAAGCGCCGAGCAGCAGACCTTCGGCGAGAAGGGGGGCAATATCCGCGGCTTTTTTAGTATCGACAAGGAAGATAAGATTTTTCCGCCCCAGGTCGCGCATTTTTTGCAGGGCTTTATAAGCAAGGATTTTGACGGCTTCGTTACGGCTGTAATACTTCACGGATTCCAGGGCGGCAAAGAAAAGAAAGGAGTCCTGTTTATGATCCATCAAGGGAATAAGAAGGGGCGTCTTTGTCTTATTATGCATGATATCCTTTTGATATTTGTGCGCAAGATCGAGCGCCTTACCGGGCAATCCTTTGAACAATATCTCGTTTTGATCCAGGATACCTGCAATCACGGAATCGGCGGGAAATTTAATCGGCGAATTTTTGATTTCGAGTTTCATAAGAGCTCCCCCTTTATAGTTTTATGAATCTTGTCGCGTCGTAGTCACGCCATCGGCGTGACGAAGACGGATTCATTTTAAATTGGCGCGGGCGCCGCCGCGCCTGGACGTTATTTTCCCATTTGATCGAGGAAACGGGCAAATTGCACCTCCGTTGCATCGATGCCAAAGGCATAAACAAAATCCCTGGCAAGCGCCGAGGCAAAAAGGGCTCGCTGATAGGACTCGGGAATCCGTTTGAGTATTTCCTCTATTCCCAGTTTCTTCATAAGAACGTCAGGAATATGCCTGCTGATGATATTCACCCGGAGACTTGCGCAATTCCAGAGATCCGATTCATTTATGGAATGACTGAGGTTGTTGATTTTCCGGCTCAGCTGATCCGAAAGGATGGAAAGCGGAATATTGGTCTTCTTATGTTCCTGCCAGAGTATATCGAATTCTCTGGAGGCGTTGTTTCTGATCCGCTCCAGGACTTCTTCAATGTACTTTTTCCGGAACTCGGGTATTTTCTTCCCTTTCACGCAAAAGAGGGCGTCGAATTCCGGATCGTCAAGGGCAAGCGAGGCAAGGACCTCCAGGGAAGAAGAGGTCACGCCTCCCTTGTTGGCGGATGCGTCTTTGATGATGACGCAATTCTTTTTTTCCAGTTCGAGGCGCGCCTCCTGTGTGATAAAGAGGTTGGCGCCTTCCACAATGATCCTGTATCGGGGTTCCCCCCTATCATTCAGAATTTGTTTCCAGTTCAGGATATTGATGGATTGGGGGCGTCCGCCGCAGGGGATGAACAAATCCGCCTCGGTAAAATGAGACAGGTGGAAATGGTTGCGAAATTCGATCCCGTTCGCCACGATGGTTCCATCGAAAAGGCGCACGCTCTTGTCTTCAACGAGAACCAGAAATCCTTGTGAGGAAAGTTTGCGTTTGTTGAATTCCCGAACCGTCTGACGTTTTTTCGCCAGGCGTTTCAATTCCTTGCGGTCAATGCCTTTTTTATCATACAGAACGCCGCTGGCGTCCACAACGGCGATATAGCGGCTTTTCGAGAACTTGATTTCGTTGCTGCCCAGGTCGCCGTCGGGTCCGCCGGTTTGTATCTTGGTTGTATCCTTTTCCCTGAGTCCCAGTTGTCTTAATATCCGGCGTTCATATTCATACACGCCTGATGTCGTCATACCATAGAGATCATGGGGAATCCCGCCCATTTCGGGAGATTTTCCGGTGGTGAAGGATTTCCAGAAGGGATAATTCCTGGAGCGCGCATACTGGGACGCCCAATCCATGAAACCAGCGGTTCCTTCATCGGGACCCAGGAAAAGCATTTCCTTTTTCTGATGATAATCCACGATTTCAGAATCGGGAAGCAGGAGGTCCAGAAGGGCGTCGATATATTTCCTGAAGGCGACCTCTCCCAGCTTCTGGCAGGGATGTCCGAGAAGAATGATTCCCTTGGAACCGCCTTCGGGTATATCCTTGTTTTTCTGCTGCTGGGTATG
>JAFGFK010000095.1 GCA_016931135.1 Candidatus Sumerlaeota bacterium
GCCTCTAGACTGCTGCCCCCCGTAGGAGTATGGGCCGTATCTCAGTCCCATTGTGGCTGACCATCCTCTCAGACCAGCTACCGATCGCAGCCTTGGTAGGCCGTTACCCCACCAACTAGCATAATCGGGGGCGGGCCGATCCGGGAACAGCGCCTTAACCGAAATCAAGACACCTTTAATCACTCTGTCCTGGGACAGTGTGACTGAATACGGTATTAGCCCCTGTTTCCAGGAGTTATTCCCTATTCCCGGGCACGTTACCCACCTGTTACTCACCAGTTTGCCGCTTTACTCATCCACCGAAGCGGACTTTCTCGCACGACTTGCATGCCTAATCCACGCCGCCAGCGTTCGTTCTGAGCCAGGATCAAACTCTCCAAAGTATAACTTTGTAAAGCTCTTTTCAGAGCTCTTGATCCCATAAAATTCATTAAGGAAATTTCAGGGTTTGGCACAACTTTTTACCTTCACCCTTTACTCTCTATTCGGTTTTCAAAGAACCGCTTGTCGCGGAAAAAATTTTGCGTAGTTCTATTGAGTTCCAACAACAAAGCAATTTTTGACTATACGGAAACGCCCCTTTCGGAGTCAACTATTTTTTTTAAAATTTTTTTTATTTTTTTTCTGCTTTTCATAATATTGATATTAAATGAGTTATCTCATCAACCGCCCCCTATCGAAATGGCGCGTCACGCCCTCGCCAAAACCCTTTTTTCCTCTCAAGATTAAAAATATGCGTATTTGACCTTTTTTTATTAAAAGAAACCGGCAAACCGGACTTCCTGGATTGGTTGAGAGATTTTTGCGCCTCTTTCTCTCGCCTCCCGCCCCCGCCCTTCCCCTTCATATAATACAAACCGGTATGTTTTCACCTGGAGTCGGCTTTTTCTCCCGTATTGCTCTCTCTTCCTCCGAGAATAAAAGCCCCGGAAAATAACAAGGGTATCAAGATTGCGGAAATTAACGAGGCTTCAGGATAATCTCCACCCGGCGATTCTCCCTCCTTCCCTCCGGCGTATCATTGGAATCCAAAGGATGGAACCAGGAACAGGCGACGGATTTTGCCCGCTTATGATCCACTCCCCCTTCTTCAACAATAAACCTCAGGACATTATCCGCTCTCGAGGAAGACAGAGCGAGATTATCCAGAAAGGGAAGGTTCTGGATGGGGGTATTATCCGTATGCCCTTCCACATAAACGTCAAAATTCGGGGTCTTATTGATACAACTTGAAATCTTGAGCAACATGGGTTTGACATTTTCCGAAACAATCACAGTGCCCTTATCAAAAAGATCATCGGAATAAAGATGGATAACGAGTCCCTGTTTATTTTTTCTAATGTCGATTTTACGGGAGCTAATTTCAGAAGAGAGGTCTTTTTGGAGCCTGGTTTCCGCATCATTTAAAAGGGAATCAAGGGGAGTGTTCACGCCCTTTTCCCAGGGAGTTTTCCGTTGCAGGGACAGATTGACATTTTTGATCTGGGTTTTCAGATCATTCACCTGCGATGTCAGATCGGAAACAAGGGCATCGCGTTCCGTAAGCTGCTTTTCCGCCTTGTTCCTCAGGTTTTTCTCTTCTGCAAGTTGTTCTTCAAGTTTTTTGACCTGGGATTTCAGATCGTCGTTTTCCTTGTCAAGGGTGGTTTTCGTATCCTCCAGCATCCTGATATCCGATAACTTCTGATCCAGGCTTGTTTTGGATTCCGTCTTGAATATGATAAAATCCTCACTTTGTTTCTTGATCTGACTTTCCGCCGTATCAATTTGATTTTTAGCAGTTTGCAGATTTTTTGACAAGAGAAAATTCTCTTCTTCCAGTTTCTTTTCCCGCTCTGATTGCTTCAATTGTAAATCCGTTACCTGCTTTTGAAGTTTCTCGAGCTCGCTTGTATATCCGATCTGTTCTTTTTCCCTTTCGATCTTGAGGTTGTAATTTTTGTTTTCCAGGTCCTGGATTCTCTGATCCTGCGTGGTCTTGATTTCCCGTAATTCATGCAATTCCGCGCAAGCGGACAAAAAACAAGCGGCAATCATAAGAACAACCGGTAAAATTTTCCTGCAAATCATCATATCAACCACCTCTGGAGGATTGGGATAAATCGCAACATCTCAGATGTTTGAAAAGATTACGATAAATCTTTATTATTAGTACGTTCCGTTTCAATCTTCTTTTTTCCGGCGCGTTCGATCAGGAAGATCAGAACAAACCAGAGCCCTGCCTGCAATGTCAGAATAACAGCGGATTTCAAGGGCAGATACGCCAACGGAAGGGCAGCCATGGCAACGCAGATGGTGACAAGATAGATGAATATGACCGCCCCTCTGGGCGTCATGCCTAAATTGACCAGCCTGTGGGAAAAATGGTTTGTATCTCCCTGCATCAGGGGTTTTCCCAGGCGAAAGCGTATAAAAAGAACGCTGAAGGTGTCGAAAAGGGGGACTCCCAGTATGATCAGGGGCGTTAAAACGGGGAGCGCAGTCGGCACGCCCTTTTCATAATAAGTGGAGAGGATCGTCAGGGCGGCGATCATATAACCTATGAACAGGCTGCCCCCATCCCCCATGAAAAGTTTTGATCTGATGAAGTTATGATACCAGAAACCGAGGACGCTTCCCGCCATGGCAAGAAACAGCGCAGTCATCAGGCGCTCCCCCGCCTGTATGGAAACCATTCCCAGCGCGATGCACACAATCACGGCAATCCCGCTCGATAATCCATCCATATTATCCAGAAGATTGAAGGAATTGGTCAAAAGGACGATCCAGAAGACCGTGAGTATGATTCCAAAAGCGGAAGGGAGGAAAAACTGGATTCTGACGCCTGCAAGGATAAGAGGAATGGCGGCGATAATCTGGCAGAAGAGCTTTGTCCAGGGTTTCAAGGTGGTTTTATCATCAATGACGCCAACAATAAAGATAAAACCTGCGCCGGATAAAAGCGCAACCAGTTTATAATAAACAGAAGGGATATTCGCCAGGATTCTCGAGACATTCGGATTCCATAAGGAGAAATCCGGAGGTATAATCGAAGCAAGGATAAGCCCCGCCCCAACGCTGCCCATAAAGCCGCCAAAAATGGCGATGCCGCCGGAACGCGGTTTCCTTTTCTGATGGAACTTTCCCGCTTTTGGTTCATCGATCAGGGCGAATCGTTTACCGAGGTATTCGGAAAACGGAGTCAAAATAAGGGAAAAGACAAGGGCTGCAAAAAAAATCCCGCCATAAATGACATGCCATGAAATATTCATAGAGGGAATATGGGATCAAGCCCCATAAAAATCAAATAGATAATCAATGAAAAATGAAAAACGTAAAATTAAAAATGTAAAACCGGTTTTTATATCGGGCGCATCTTGAGATCACCAAATGGGGTCAATCTTCCAAGCGAATGTAAATTAACGCCTTTATTCCCAAAAACTTCTCTCTTTTTTCTCATTTATATATGAAATATATCAGATAAAACACAAAAACAAACTGGCGTCAAGTATAATAACTTTATCTTAATTTACATTCGCTTGGAGGATTGACCCCAATTTGTACTAATTATATAAACCGACCCCTGATTTCAGGATGGTTTGGTAACGAAGTCAAGACGCGTTCCGATCAGTGTATGGGCAGTAGTTTTATTGATCATGACTTGAACGATCCGCCCCCGGAGTTGATCTTTACCGGGGAAAACGACGGTGCGCCCTCCCCTGTCCTTTCCGCTCAATTGATCGGGATTGCGCGGCGCCCTGCGTTCCACAAGAACCTCAACGGTTTTCCCTTCAAGGGCTCGGTTTTTTTCCCTGCTGATATTCTCCTGTATCCGGATCAGCTCGGCAAGGCGTTTCTTTTTTAGATCAAGGGGAACATCGTCTCCTAACGATAGGGCTGACGTTCCCTTTCTTGGGGAATACATGAACATAAAGGCTGCGTCCCATCGCGCCTTTTGACATAAATCAACCGTATCCTGAAAATCCTGATCTGTTTCCCCGGGGAAACCCACAAGAAGATCCGTTGTTATCACGGCATCGGGAATATTCCGCCGGATGCGATCCACGAGTTTCAGATAATCGCCGCGGGAGTAACGCCTGTTCATGGCTTTCAGGATGGCGTCGGAACCGGATTGAACGGGAAGGTGGAACTGTTCGCACACATGGGGAAGATCACGAACCGCATGAATGAGTTTAAGAGAGGCGTCTTTCGGATGTGATGTCGTGAATCGTATTCGTTCGATTCCGGGAATTGAATCGATAATGCGCAAAAGATCGGGAAAATCGGCGCCTGTTGCGGCATCTTTATAGGAATTGACATTTTGCCCGAGGAGGCAGACTTCTTTTACTCCGGAACGAATAAGGGATTCCACTTCCCTTCGAATATCGCCGGAATAGCGCGAGACTTCGCGCCCGCGAACGAATGGCACGATGCAGTAGCTGCAGAAATTATCGCAACCATAGATGATGTTGACAAAGGCGGAGAGATCGCCGGAACGCCGCGGGGAATCAATTTCTGAAAGAGGCTGCTCGATCCTGTTTGTGAAGGAGCGCGGCCGTTTTTGCGCAATGACATCATCCAAGAGTTTGGGGAACAGATGAAAATCGCGCGTTCCAACGACAAGATCGAGGAAGGGGAAGCGGGAAAGGAGCTTATCGCCTTCCTTTTGCGCGATGCAGCCGCACAGGGCGAGGATGCGGCATGCTTTGGCGCGTCGCCAGGGTTTCATGAGGGTAAGCCTTCCAAGGGCTCGTTCTTCTGCGCTTTCCCGCACGCAGCAGGTATTGAAGATAACAAGATCGGCGTCATCATCGAAAGACGCGTATTCCCAACCTGAATCACAGAGAATATCCGAGATTCGTTCCGAATCGCAGACATTCATCTGACATCCGAAGGTATGAATGATAAAACGTTTCATGAAAATTCATCATCTATGAAAAAGATAAAAGGATTTATACTGTAAAACAAACCGGTGTCAAGGCGGGAGTCGGGTTTGAGTAGGAAAGAATGGGAACATCTTCAACCATCCCCATTAAAATAATTGAGAGAATTGAAAACAAGAGGAGGTCCAAACAATAAAACAATATCCACTATTTATAGATAATTATATATTATCATTTTCGCTTGAAGATTAAGGCATGGAA